>JAGBRG010000084.1 GCA_017632495.1 Spirochaetales bacterium | reverse complement strand
ATCTTGTCCACCTCATCCAGGAAGATGATTCCGTGCTCGGCAGCGGCAATGTCATCGTTTGCAGCCTGAATCAGCTTTAAGAGAATGTTCTCAACATCTTCACCGACATAACCTGCTTCGGTGATTGTGGTTGCATCTGCAATTGCAAAAGGAACGCTGAGCTTCGTAGCCAGTGTTCTTGCCAGAAGAGTCTTTCCTGTTCCTGTAGGTCCGATCATCAGGATGTTGGACTTATCAAGCGAGACATTCTCTTTGGACTCCAGCTCCTTTTCGAACTTGACTCTCTTGTAGTGGTTGTAGACTGCGACGCTGAGAATCTTCTTTGCCTGGTCCTGACCTATGACATACTCATCCAGATACTCCTTAAGTTCATGAGGAGTGGGGAGCTTGTCAGGAAGACCCGGAGCTTCCTTGGAAGAACCTGCGGAAGGGCCCTCGTCATCAAAGAGGATTGATCTGCATTTTTCGACGCAATTCTCACAGATGGTCACGCCGCCCGGGCCTGTGACCATTCTGTAGTTCGAGCTTCCGCAGAATGAACAGTATTTATTGTTCTTACCGAATGCCATTATTTGTCCTCGCGGTTGAGAATGCTGTCAACGATGTGATAGGCAAGAGCATCCTCGGCTGTCATGAAATGATCTCTTTCAATGTCTGAAGCAACCTTTGCCGGATCCTGCTTTGTGTGCTTGGCAAGATAGTCGATGGAGAGTTTCTTCAGTCTGATGATCTCCTTTGCGTGGATGCTCACATCAGAAGCCTGACCCTGAACTCCGCCCCAGGGCTGATGGATCATGACCCTTGAGGAGGGAAGGGCATAGCGCTTTCCCTCGGCACCGGCTGCAAGAATCAGTGCGGCCATGGAGGCTGCCTGACCCATGCAGATTGTGGAAACCGCTGGAAGCAGATACTGCATCGTGTCATAGATGGCAAGACCTGCAGTGACGCTTCCTCCGGGTGAGTTGATGTAAAGGCTAATGTCCTTCTTCGGGTCCTCGCTCTCCAGAAACAGAAGCTGTGCAACAACAAGGTCTGCTCTTGCATCGTCAATCTCCCCGTCCAGGAAGATGATGCGCTCCTTAAGGAGTCTGCTGTAGATGTCATAGGCCCTTTCATTCAGGCCGTTGTGTTCTATGACCGTCGGAATCAGGTATGAAGACTCTCTGTTCATTCAGTTCAGTCCTTTTTCTTAGTAGTTTCTTTCTTTGCGGGCTCTTTCTTAGTCTTTGGCTCTTTCTTCTCTTCAGCCTTGTCAGCCTTCTTAGAAGCAGCCTTGAAAGTGTTGTTCTCAAGCAGGAAATCACGTGCCTTTCTGAACTTGATGTCGTCCTCGGCATAGATCTTCATTGACTCGTAGTTCGGGCTGTCCTTTGTGATGTCCTCGCCGTAGTTCTTAAGCTCTTCGGCAAGCTCATCTTCCTTGACCTCGTACTTCTGCTCTTCCTTGACCTGCTCGATGATGAGCTGAGCCTTGATGTTCTGAAGGGTGTCTGCACGTCTGGTCTCCAGGAACTGCTCCTTGGAACCGCCCTGTGCGCCCATGATCTTCAGGACATCGGCCTCGTTCATGCCGAAGCGGGAGATGAAGTTCTGCCAGTCAGACTCAAGCTGAGCCTCGACCATGCTCTTGGGAACAGCGATCTCTGTCTTCTCAAGAAGAGAGTTGACAATTGCATCGAGCTTGGCGCTCTTGTTCTCGTTCTCGGCTGCGTCCTCAAGCTGCTTCTTTGTGGCCTTGAGAAGGTCGGCGACAGTCTTGTACTCGTCCTTGACGTCCTGAGCGAAATCATCGTCCAGAGCCGGGACTTCCTTGATCTTGACTTCCTTGACTGTGACTTTGATCTTGACGGTCTTTCCCAGGTAGTCGGTGCCCATTCCGCTGTCATCACCGTATGTCTTCTCAATGACGGAGCTGTCTCCCTTCTTCATGCCGATGATGTCCTTGTCCAGCTTGTAGAAGTTGTAGGAGCTTCCGACTGTGAAGGTGAAGTCGTCACGCTTGGTGGCCTCCATCTCCTTTCCGTCGGCATCCAGCTCAACATAGTCGAGTGTGACAATGTCGCCGTCAGCAATGGCGCCGTTCTTGGCGATGACCATGGCGTTCTGCTGTCTGAGTCTCTCGATCTCCTCGTTGACGTCCTTCTCTGTGACCTTCTTGGCCTCGTACTCAATCTCCAGTCCCTTGTAAGCGGGAAGCTTGACCTGAGGGAGAACATCGTAGATGACGCTGTATGTCACATCTGTGTTCGGCTTGAACGGAAGAAGAGACTCCTCGTTCTGAAGCTCGGGAGTGCTGTACGGAAGCGGGCGGTCCTTGGCATCCATGTCCTTGTATGAATCCGTGAGATTCTTCTCCATCAGTCTGAAGGTGACTTCTTCGCGGATTGCATCACCGTACTTGCTCTCGATAAGTGAAAGCGGTGCCTTGCCCGGTCTGAATCCCTTGAGGGTCAGCTTCTTGGCATAATCCTTAATGGTCTTCGAATAGTCTTCCTCGATTGCAGCAGCGCCGAGAGTAAGGGTAAGCTGCACTGATGAGTTCTCAAGTTTCTTGATTTCCATTTTATTCCTCACTAAAAAAATGTCGCTAAAAAAATGTTGCCTACCCAATATATAGAAATTAATAAAAGAAATCCACTACCTGAGGGCGGTTTTTTTGGCACGGTTATCACCCAATTGAAAAATAAAACCAATCAGCTATTGCGCAACTTCTGCAAAAATGCTATAAACAAACTCGTCTTGCAGCAGTAGCGTAGTGGTTACGCACCACCTTGCCAAGGTGGCCTACACGAGTTCGAATCTCGCCTGCTGCTTTTTTTTATGCCCTCTGATTCTGGCATCAGCGTGGAGAACGGAAAGTGAAAGCCAAGACGAACATATGTGTGATGAGCACATATGACCTGGATCTGAATGTCCTGGACTCTATTGTTCCTCAGGGGGAAGACCTCTCAAGGTATGTCGTGTTCAATGGAGCAGGCCTCTTTGAGCCCTTCAAGTCAGACGGTCAGGACAAAAGCCCAAGACAGATTGCAATGGAAGGGTGCATTGTCCCATCATTGCTTCCTGATGGGTACATGCACGGCAAACTCAAGCTCACGGAGACGGTGGATGAGGCGGGCTCTTTCAGCTACAGTCTGGAGATCGGGAGCGCCAACATCTTCCACTTCAGGAACAAGGAGATACAGATTCTCTTCTCTGGAGAGCCGACTACCGAAATCCAGGAAAAGAGCATTCCAATTTGCACCTTCCTTGCGGATTTGTGTCCCTTCATGGACAAGAGCGACCCAAGGCGGGAGAGTGTCCTTGCCCTTGCTGAGAGGTTCAAGTACGTTAAGCTCGCCATGAGCGGACCTTATCAGAGCGACGACTGGTCAATCATCGCCACATGTCCATCCTCCAAGGACCCGAATCCTGTCATGCGCATGGCCGAGGACTACGACCAGATTCTGGTGGTGGCCCCGAACGTGAACCTCTCTGTCCTCCAGAGGTTGACGGGCACAGGAAGAAGAAGGAAAGAGTGCATCCTGATAACAAGAAGGGCCATCCTGGACGAGATGCTTTTGGAAGGGCCTCTAAGGGCCACGTCATGCGCCAGCGAGGAGCTTTGTGACAGATATATACACGCCAAGGTGTATCTTTGCAGAAAGGGTGGTGATTTCGAGCTTCTCTGCGGGTCCATGAACCCCACATACTACGGGCTGTACAGAAACTTTGAGCTTTCCATCAGTCTCGCAAAGCCGAATGGCGTCACATCGGTGGTCTCGTTTCTGGCGGATTTTCTGGAGGTGGATGAGAATAGGCTTCGCAGCCTCCTTGTCTCGGAAGCAGTCAGGTGCAAAAAGGTGCTTGAGGGCGCAGGCGATGACATGAAGCTTTTCGACCTTTTGTCATCCGTTGAGGTTCGCCATTCTTATCTGAGGCACCTGATGGACAGGGACAAGGAGATTCGGCTTTCTGAGCGGAAGACGATCTGCGACTACATCCTTTCAGATGATTGCCTAAAAGACATAGAGGATGCAAAGAACCAGAGACTGCAGCTCCCGCCCCCTGAAAGGAGGGAAATCTGCCAGAATGGGAAAAAGAGGGAAGTCTATGTGTTCCCGATGAGAGCGCGTTGCTTTCTCGGTCTTGTGGGCTTTGCCCTGAAAAGACACGATGGATGTTTCTCCGACTGCCTCTACTCGCATCGCTTGGGAGTGTCTGCCCACGATGCCTTGATACGCTTTCGCCGAACACCACCGGACAGTAGAAGAATCATCCTGAAGACTGACATCCACAGCTATGATCCATCGATTGACAGGGACAGGCTGTTCTCCAAGATCGATGACCTTCTTTCCTGTGATCCGGATGCTGCCCGGTTCCTGAAGCGCATCTCTTGTTCTGGACAGTACATCCAGGACGGTGTTTTGCACGATGATGGTCCAGCGGTCATGTCAGGAAGCCCACTTGCAGGATTCTTCGAGAACCTCTACCTTTCGGATCTTGACCACATGATGGAGAAGGCTGCTCCACTTTACATCCGCTATGCGGACGACATCCTTGCGGGAGTCCCTGACAAGGACAGTCTGAATACAATCATGCCCGCTTTCACGGGATGCATCGAAAAGGAAGGTCTGACCCTGTCGGAGAACAAGACCATGGTGATCGACGCAGACAGTCCTTTCGTCTATCTCTCCTGGCAGATATGTGGAAATGACATCGACATTCCGGAATCCACGGTGCAGATGTGGAGGCAGACTCTCAGACGTGAGATGAGGGAGCTTGCAGACAGGATGCAGACCCGGGCGCTGCCTCCGGAGGTGCTGACGTACATATGTGTACGAAAGCTTCATGCAGTGCAGAAGAACATCGGAATAAGGCGCTATTTCAGATTGGTGACAACAGACAGGACGCTGAGAAGAATTGACCGCATAACCGTTGATGAGATGAGACGCGTAATCAGCGGACACTCCGGCAAGGAACGCTACAAAGTCCGGTACAGGTATCTGCGGAGACTGGGCTACAGGAGCCTTGTAAGCCAGT
>JAGBRG010000083.1 GCA_017632495.1 Spirochaetales bacterium | reverse complement strand
ATGCCCGCATGGCCCGCATGGCAGAGAAGCTTGAGAAAGAGAGCAAGACATGGGCAAAGAAGGACATTGATCCGGATGCAGTCGAAAGCCTTTCCCAGAATGCAAGAAACGCCTTCTACAGCCAGCGTGAGTTCCGCGGCGAGCGTCAGGCCAAGACAAACGACGAGCTTCCGATGTTCGACTGCTACGTCTCACCTTGTATGGAAGCCTGCCCGATCCACCAGAACATCCCAGACTATGTGGGACTTGTGGGTGACGGACGCTATGCAGAGGCTCTGTCTCTGATTTACGAAGGCAACGCACTTCCGAACATCACATGCAACATCTGTGACCATCAGTGCCAGTTCCACTGCGCAAGAATGGATTATGAAGGTGCTGTCCATATCAGAGACATGAAGAAGATCGCAGTTGAAAAGGGTACTGCTGAGTATATGTCCAACTGGGAGGCTCCTGAGGCTCCGGCAGATGTCAAGGCTGCTGTAATCGGTGCAGGTCCTGCTGGACTTGCCGCAGGATATTTCCTTGCAAGAGCAGGCTTTGATGCCACAATCTTCGAAAACGAAGCAAACGCCGGCGGAGTTGTCGCCAACATCATTCCTAAGTTCAGAATCGATCCGAAGGCCATTCAGGCCGATATCGACCATGTGAAGGCCCACGGTGTGAAGTTCAACTTCAACTCAAAGATGGACCAGGTCTCTGTCAAGGCTCTGAAGGATGCAGGATTCGACTACATCTACTACGCCATCGGAAGCGAGAAGAACAACGAGATGAAGATCGAGGGAGATTCCAAGAAGGTTCTTGGTGCCCTTTCATTCCTTGAAGGCTTCAAGGCAGATCCGGATGTAATCAATCTCGGAAAGCACGTTGTTGTCACAGGCGGCGGAAACACCGCAATGGACAGCGCAAGAGCTGCAAAGCGTGTTGCAGGAGTAGAGGATGTTACAGTCGTCTACAGAAGAAGCCAGAAGGAAATGCCTGCAGATCCTGAAGAGTACAAGATGGCTCTTGATGACGGTGTGAAGTTCGTCTTCCTGACCAATCCCAAGTCAATCCAGGGTGGAAAGCTCACATGTGCCAAGATGGCTCTGGGCGAGCCCGATGCCTCCGGAAGAAGACGCCCGGTCGAGACAAAGGAAGTTGTTGTCCTTGACTGTGACACACTGATTACCGCAATCGGTGAGCATCCTGATACAGAGGCTTTGAAGTATCTGGGTGTTCCTGTCACAGAGAAGGGTATTCCTGTCATTGATGCCGACACCAACGAGACTCCGGTCAAGGGTGTCTACGCAATAGGTGATGTCCTTGGAGCATCCACTGTCGTCAAGTGTATCGCATCTGCAAGAAAGGCTGTTGAGGCCACAATCGACAGAGTCTTTGAAGAGCTCAAGGATGCAGAAATCAAGGACGATAAGGAACCTGAGCTTGTAGAGGACTACGAAGAAGAGGAAGAGGACGAGGGATACCTCGAGGCCGAAGAGAGATTCTTCAAGGATGTCCAGGAGAGAAAGACCCATCTTTGCGAGAAGTGCAAGAGCTTCGAGACATGCAAGAAGATCGAGGAGTTTGCTCAGCAGGAAGCAAAGCGCTGTATGGACTGCACATACTACTGCAACAAGTGTGTTGATGTCTGTCCGAACCGCGCCAACGTCGCAATTGACATGAGATCTTCCGAGAACACAGACGATCCGTTCCAGATTCTCCATCTGGATGCATTCTGTAACGAGTGCGGAAACTGTGCCGCCTTCTGTAACCATCAGGGCAGACCTTATAAGGACAAGTTCACACTCTTCAGCAGAATGGATGACTTTGAAGACAGCACCAACAGCGGTTTCATCGTACAGAACGACGAGGTCCTGGTGCGTATTGAAGGAAAGGTCGTCAAGTGCCATATCGACGGAGAAGGAAACCTTGTCGGAAAGGTTCCGGCTCTTGTCAAGGATCTCATCGAGCAGGTCTTCATCAGCTATGATTATCTGCTGACCAGAGTGGAGGAATGACAATGACCACTGTTATCAGAAACACAAGAGTCATCCAGACAATGGAACCTGTAGAGGTTCTGTGCGGCGTGGATGTAGTCATCAAGGATGACAAGATATTCAAGGTCGGAAAGAACGCAGCCGATGGAATCAAGGCCGACAAGGTCATAGAGGGTGACGGCAAGACCGTCATCCCCGGCTTTGTCTGCGGCCATCATCACTACTACAGCGGTCTTTCAAGAGGAATGCTCATTTCCGCAGGTCCTCAGACAGATCTGATTCAGACATTGAAGGAGTGGTGGTGGAGAATCGACCGTGCTCTTGATGAGGAGTCACTGTACTACAGTTCCCTGATCTGCACGCTTGATGCAATAAAGAACGGAACAACTTCATGTATAGACCATCATGAGAGTCCGAACTATATTAACGGAAGCCTTTCGACAATCGCCAAGGGAATGGAGAAGTTCGGTGTCAGAGGAATTGTTGCCTACGGAATCACCGACCGCAACTACGGCATGAAGGAAATCCGTGACGGAGTCAATGAAGGAATCCGCTTTGCAAAGGAAGTGGATGACAGAAAGAAGAAGGGCGAGAATGTTATGTGCGAAGCCATGGTCGGAGGCCATGCTCCGTTCACGATTCCCGAGGAGGGAATGGAACTTCTGGCTGACTCGGCAAAGACCACCGGAAGAGGAATGCACCTTCACGTAGCAGAGGGCGAGTACGACAGCGTCTGGTCCCACCATTTCTACAACGAAGACATCATGGACAGATTGGACAGACACGGACTTCTGAACGACAAGACTCTTCTTGTCCACGGAATCTGGCTGAACGGGCACGAGGTTGACCTTCTCAACGAGAGAGGATGCTTCTTGGCTCACAACCCCAGAAGCAACATGAACAACCAGGTCGGCTATCCGAAGTATCTGCCCAAGGTCAAAAACCTGATCATGGGAACAGACGGATGTGGAAGCAACATGTTCGAGGAGTGCAAGATTGCATTCTTCAAGAACCGCGATGCACTTGGTCCGTACTGGCCGGGAGACTATCTCAGAGCTGTGACCAAGGGTAACAAGCTTCTTGAAAAATACTTCAAGGGCGACAAGTTCGGACGCATCGAGCCGGGCTACAAGGCAGATCTGGATATCTTAAGCTACCAGAACCCGACGCCGCTTCTGAAAGAGAATGCCGCCGGACATTTTGTCTGGGGAATGAGCAGCAACTGCGTTGAGTCCGTTATCATCAACGGAAAGCTTGTGATGGAGAATCATAAGTTTGACTTCGATGAGAAGGAAATCTATGCCAAGGCTGCCGAGGTTGCCAAAAAGCTTTGGGAGAGAACTGATAAGTTACCTCCAACGGGAACTAGTGGTATAATAAGATAACTTTGGGTTAACGGGAAACACGGCCGCAGAAGTGATTCTGCGGCTTGTGTATGTAAGGGGAATACGATTATTCAAGGAGAAATATAATGGTAGCTTGCGACATTTCAAAGGCTGTCAGACGTGTCGATGCAGTCTCAAAGAGCGATGGAACAATAAAATATGTATCCGACTACTCATTTGATGACTGCCTGTGGGGCCGTCTGGTGCGATCCAGTATCCCAAGAGGAAAAATCAAGGCCATTCATCTGCCTGAGATGCCCTCTGGATACAGATTCGTCACCTACAAGGACATCCCGGAAGGAGGACACAATTACCTTCACATGATTGCAACTGACTGGAAGTGCTTCGCCGAAGACGAGGTGCGTTATGTCGGTGAGACCATCGGTATCATGGTCGGTCCGGACAGGACTAAGGTCGAGGACCTGAAGCAGCAGATCAAAATTGATTATGAGGAGCTTACTCCTGCTGTTACCATCGACGAGGGTCTTGAGTGCAAGGGTGGGGCATTTGTCAATTCCGACAATATCCACTGCCGTCTTTCTCTGAACGTAGGTGATGTTGATGCCGCCTTCAAGAAGGCCGCAAAGATTGTCACAGAGACAATCGAGACAGGCTTTCAGGAGCATGTCTACCTTGAGACAAACGGCGCCTGCTGTATTCCAGAAGGCGACCACTATGTGGTCTATGCTTCGGCACAGTGCCCGTTCTATATCGCAAAGTCAATTTCTCCTCTTCTTAACATCACACCGGACAAGGTCATTGTCAGACAAACCACGACAGGCGGAGCTTTCGGCGGAAAGGAGCACTTCCCTGATGTAGTTTGCGGACCTCTTCTTCTTGCATCCTATGTGATGAAAAAGGGTGTGAAGATGTTCTTCGACAGAGAGGAGGACATTGAGAATTCGGTAAAGCGCCACCCGTCAAAGGTCGTCTTCAAGACAGGTCTTGATAAGGACGGAAACATCATAGCCATGGACAGCACCGTCTGCTACAACGTCGGAGGTTATCTTGCCTCATCGTTTGTCGTCCTTCAGAGAGGATGCTTCCATGTCACAGGCTGCTACAGCTTCCCGAACATCAGAAGCGTGGGCCTCGGCGTTGCCACAAATACATTCCCAAGCTGCGCATTCCGCGGCTTCGGAGCCCCGCAGACTCTGTTTGCGGTGGAAACACATATGTGTCATATCGCCGAGATGCTCGGCAAGGACCCTCTTGAGTACAAGAGAAAGTACTTCATCAAGCAGGGTGATACCACAAGCACAAACGGAAAGGTCGTCGAGCGTGTCATGATTCCTGAGATGCTTGAGCATGTCATGAAGGCCTCGGACTATGAGAGAAAGGCCCGCGAGTACAAGTGGGGAAGCGGACGGGGTATCGGAATCAGCTTCTACAACCATGGCGGAGCTTTCACAGGAAACGGAGAGCAGGCAATCATCAAGGCCAGATGTCAGCTTCATAAGTTTGCAAACGGAGATGTCGAGATTCTTTGCGGCCAGACCGAGATGGGTCAGGGCTTTCACACAATCCTTCCAAAGATTGCCGCACATGTTCTTGAAATCCCGATGGAGAAGGTCATCTTCAAGGATCCTGATACCTCTCGTGTTCCGGATTCAGGACCTACAGCGGCCTCGAGATCCACGATGATTGTCGGAGAGCTTGTAGAGCGTGCCGCAAAGCTTATGAAGCCGCGCTACGACAAGGAAGAGGATTTCACCGTAGAGACCCACTACGAGCATCCTGAAGGATTCCCGTGGGATCAGAGTACTTTCCAGGGCTATGCATATCTCGGCTACGGCTGGGGCGTATGTGCCGTTGAGGTCGAGGTTGACCCGTGTACAGCGGAAATCACCACAAAGGGAATCTGGTCAAGCCATGACTGCGGACACCTTATCGATGAGAGAATTGTCCACGGTCAGGTCAACGGAGGAGTCATCCAGGGTCTGGGCTGGGGTTCGACTGAGGTGATGCAGAACGTCGGAGGACACTTCAAGCAGACTTCGATGAGCGACTACATCATTCCGACTTCCATGGACTTCCCGAAACAGGGCGTGTACTTTGTTGAGAACCCGTACCAGTGGGGTCCGTTCGGAGCCAAGGGAATGGGAGAGCTTGTATTCAACGGAAGTGCAGCCGCCTATATCGATGCCGTTTCCAAGGCAATAGGAAAGAGAATCTGCAGCATCCCGCTTCCGACAGAGGATGTGATGACCTACATGATGAACGGCACAGACCTGAAAGAAAATCTTGAGGAGGTCCGCTGATGGAGACAAAGATCTGTTTCAGACTGAATGGAAAAGATGTGAAGAT
>JAGBRG010000082.1 GCA_017632495.1 Spirochaetales bacterium | reverse complement strand
TCGATTCTGGGTCAGAGCGGACAGAACATGGGCGATGAGGATATAAGGCTTTCCATTTCAGACTATGTCTACAACCACAAGGGAATCTCATGCTCCGCAGACCAGATCATCATAGGAAACGGTACATCATACCACCTTCAGGCCCTTCCGTCGCTGTATGACGAAAAGCCTGTCTTTCTCATGGAGAATCCGGGCTTTGCCAGCACAAGGGAGATTGTTTCGGACACAGGCTGTCAGATCCGCGATATTGCCTTAGATGATGAAGGGGCTTCAATCAAGGACATACGAAGAAAGACAACGGACCTTCAGGGCAATGTTCTTCTTCACATCTCCCCGTCCCATCAGTTTCCTATGGGAATCACCATGTCAGCACCGCGAAGGGCTGCAGTCTTAGACTGGGCCAAGGCCAAGGAAGGCCGCTACATAATCGAAGATGACTACGATTCGGACTTCAGATACAACGGACACCCGATAGCTTCGGTGTACGGCATGGATACTGACGGTAAGGTTATCTACCTGGGAACATTCTCAAGAACCCTGACCCCGTCTATAAGACTGAGCTATATGATCCTTCCCCCTGCTCTTTTGGATATCTACAGAAAGCGCTTTTCCAAGTACCCCTGCCCTGTCTCAAGAATCGACCAGAAGGTGGTATCTCTATTTATGGACAACGGGTTCTTCGAGCGTCACATAAGTCGAATGAGAAGAGTCTACAGAACGCGAAGAAACAGGATGATTGAAGTGATACAGAAAGCTGTGCCTTCTGCTGAGATCCGCGGTGAGGAGGCAGGCCTTCATTTCATCGTAAGATTCCCTCTTTCTGAAAAAGAAATCATAAGGCGTGCACTTGAGGCGGATTTCAAACTTCAAGGAACCGGAACAGGCTGGGTAGTAATCGGCTATGCACATCTTTCGGATGAGCAGATAGACCGTTTTTCCGACTTTCTCAGAACCCTGACACCCCTTGAACAAACTAGTCGTCTGGTTTAATCTCAGATGTGTCTAGGGGTGGCCGTTTTGGCCTGAGATCATACCCTCGAACCTGATCTGGGTAATGCCAGCGTAGGAACGACGATTTCCCCCAAAGACAGAATCCATTTTCAAGGAGGCCTTTATGAAAAAGGCTATATCTGTCTTTGCAGTCTTGGCTCTGTCCATGCTCTGCATTTTTTCACAGGCTCTTTCAGAAAAACCTGAAAACGAGCAAAGAACCCTCACAGTCTATGCTTATGACACATTCTGCGGTGACTGGGGAGCAGCAGGATCTGTGATTCCCGCTTTTGAAGAGAAAACCGGAATCAAGGTAAACCTAGTTGCTGCCGGTGCAGCTGTAGAGGTCATCAACAAGGTGCGTCTTGAAGGAGACAAAACCGAGTGTGATGTCATCTTAGGCATAACGGACTCACTTGCCGAAAAGGCATACGATCTTCTTGAGGGCTATGATTCGCCTTACATCAAGACAATCAATCCGCGTCTTATCTTTGACAAGCAGAACCGCCTGATTCCGTATGACTACGGCATCTTCGCTTTTGTCTATGATTCTTCCGTGGAACTTATCATGCCCACAAGCCTGACCGATATCACATCGGATCTTTTCAAGGATAAGTTCATCCTGATTGACCCGAGAACAAGCTCCGTCGGTACAGGTCTTATGATGTGGACCTACAATGCCCTTGGTGACAAGTGGCTGGACTGGTGGAAGGCCGCGACAAAGAACGCACTTACAATGGCTTCAGGATGGTCTGCAGCCTACGGTCTTTTCACAGAAGGCGAGGCTCCGATTGTCATAAGCTATACCACAAGTCCCGTCTACCACGTGATGTATGAAGACACCACACGTTATCAGGCTCTCATCTTCCCTGAAGGCCATGAGGTCACAATCGAGGCAGCAGGAATTGTAAAGGGAACAAAGCACAGATCTGAAGCTGAGCAGTTCATTGACTTCCTTTTAACCGATGCCCAGGTGGATCTTGCCAATGCAAACTCCATGTATCCCATCAACAGCACCCTAGAGCTTCCTGAGGCTTACAACTATGCACCGCTTCCTGAAAAACTCTATACAGACTTTGATGACAATGCCTCTGAACTCATAAAACAGTGGGAAGATGCCATCGTCAGATAACCGCTATTATCTAAAAAACGCCGTTCCCGCGCTTATTATCATGGCAGTAGTCTTTCTCCTGCCCGTGGGAACGGTTTTTCTCAAGGCTTTCTCCGTACCCGGTGAAATAGGGCGCACTTTCACTGACAGCTACACCTGGAGGATTCTGCTCTTTACGGTCCTGGAATCATCTTTAAGTGCCCTGCTTTCAGTTCTTATCGCAATTCCGTTTGCCCTGTTTTTCTCAAGGTACACATTCTTCGGAAGAAGTGCGATTCTGACAGTAATCGATGCCGCCTTTGCCCTGCCTGCGATTTTGGCCGTTCTGGGATTTGTAATCTACTACGGAAACAACGGAGTTCTGAACAGACTGCTTTCTGCGAACTTCCGGATTCTGTATTCCTTCAAGGCCATTATCCTTGCACATGT
>JAGBRG010000081.1 GCA_017632495.1 Spirochaetales bacterium | reverse complement strand
GGATTTTTTCTCATCGCTTATGAGAACCATGATGTGAGGAATCTCCATCGGAGCATCCTTTCTGATTCTCTTTCTGGGCGGGATTCTGGACAAAATGGTTCCTTCTGTTGCCCTTATGAGACTGGTTGAGCCCTTCTCCCAGCTGTATCTGTCAAGATCCAGGGCAGCCATCAGGCCCCATCTGGAAGAAGATCCGCATGTTCTCTTTACAAGGACAAAACACTCTTTGAAGGTGTCAAACAGATTCTCTTTGACATACTCCTTCATTGTCCTGTTGATATCTGAAATACGCTTTTCCTCATCTCCGTCCTCCAGATAGCATTCCGGGAAGATGAGTCTCAAGGTCGAAGGATCAGAGCCGACAATTTTATCGACATCAGCCCAGTAATCCTTTTCGGAAGTATACTGGTCGCAGGCAACTACTGCCCATTTACTGAGATCAACACCCTTTTTGGGAATCATTATGTCAGCAGCCTTAAGGCCTATTTTCTCAAAACGATTATTTAGGTTTTCCATGATTTCTCCCTTGATTTTTGATTTTACACTAATAATCATAAGTCTGAATTGAGGAGTACGCAACAAAAATAGTATTCAAAACGATGCTTCAAAAACATATTCACAAAGCCGTTCAATCTGCTATGATTTATTCATGTTGCAAACGAGGCGGGTCTTTGACCTGACAAACACCATAGTTAACTTCCTGTTTATGTTCTTTGCTCTCCTTTGCTGCGTCTATTTCATCTCATTCTGGCTTGAGCTGAAATCGGCGTTTCTGCAAACGATGGTGAGCATTGTGAATGTTCTTGCCTGGTGTGTGACAATTCTATCTGTGATTATGGCAGTTCTTGCCCTTTGGATTTCAATTTCAGACAAGAGCTTTCAGCTTGGAAAACTCATATGGTGCATCTGCAGAATGGTAATATGCATCATAGTGGTGATATTCATTGATGTCTGTTCGATTCTGGTTTCGGGAGAAATCAGTGTAAACCTTTGATCAGGGCACTTGCGTCATAAAGGCCCTGTCTGAGAAGTTTATAAGGCTTACTTGTTGCATCGATCAAAGTTGAAGGAACCTTTCCCTGAGTCTCGTCTCCCCTGACAATGACATCCACAACAGCCTCGAATCTCTTGCTGATAGCTGTGAGATTAAGCATGGAAGGCTCGCCTGCCATATTGACGCTGGTTGAATAGATGGGAGATCCCACCATTTCAAGAAGACGCTGTAAGAAAGCGTCATTGGGAACTCTGACACCTATTGTTCCGCTTTCTTTCTTATTCAGAATGACGGTAAGGGCTGCAGGCCAGCTGTCGATGATGTCCTGAGGAATGTCCTTGCACAGTTCCTTTGCCTGATTGATTGTAGCCAGTACAAGAAAAGGCTTACTTGAATCACGGCCTTTGAGATCCATCAGAGCTTTTTCTCCGATAGGATATGCAGCACAAAGCCCGTAGATGGTATCACACGGAAGAACCGCAACACCACCGTCTTTAATCAAGGCCGAGATTGTTTCCAACGTCTCCGGATTCCTCTTGTTTAGAATCATTTTCCTTTCCTTTGCCCTTGCCTATAAGCCATATAACGAATGTGATGATAATTGAAAGACCGATTGAAATCAACAGGCACATAAGGGTACTAAACGGCTTGAACGATGACTGACTTTTCTCTGAGGCGTTATTCTGTTGAGAAGAATGTCCTGTTTCCTGTGCCGTTTCTGCTGAAAAGACATAGACATCATCACTCTCAACCTGGTAACCGAGATTCATTGCGGCAGACCTCAGACCGTCTTCGGTTGAAAGCTCCTGCCTCTGACGCTCCAGGTTCTCAAGCTCCACTTCCCGTCTGTCCAGCTCATATTCATTTTCTTTCAGCTGACGTCTTAACTGATTGTTTGCAATGATTCCACGTTCACCGAAAAACGTGACAATCAGACTGTAAAAGCACAGAGTCAAAACAATGAATAGAATCAGTAACTTCCTTGTCATCACTTTTTCTTTGATATATAATCAATACAAATATAAACTAACGGCGTGCTTATCTCAAGCTATTGGAGGCAATTCAATGGGTAAGAAGCGGAACTCCAAGTCTGTAATCCTGACAATAGTAGTAACAGTCATAGTTCTTGCGGTCCTTTCTTTTATCGGAATCAGATTCCTGATGCCGCATTATGTGCAGCAGCATACTGATGTGGACATGCAATACAAGATTTACAGATTTGCAGTCAGACTCTTCCCTCTTCTTGTCGGTATTGTCCTGATACTTATCGCCTCCATGATTGCAAGCTCAAAGGATGAGGACGAGGAAGACGAGGACGATCTTCTTCCTCCCAACTCTTATGATTCCCAGCTGTTTGAAAATCCCAATGACGACCCTGTCAGAAGAGTTCAGAGTAAGGCTGAAGTACAGACACCTGTCAAGGAAGCTGAGCCTGAGGTTCTTTCATCAGATGCCATCTCAGATGATGATTTTTTGAGCATCTACAGCAATGATGAAGAGGAAAAAGCTCCTAAGGCTGCTGAGCCTGAAAAAGAATCCGCTACAAAGGAAAGCGACCTTGCCGATGCAGTCTATGCCCTGGTTGCCAAGCTTGATAAGCAATCTGCAACCAAGAAAGACAAGTCAGATTATGCCGAGCTTGAGAATAAGGTCGATAAGCTTTGTGATGCTGTTTCAAAACTTGCAGAGCTTGTTGCTGCCAATGCATCTGCCGTCAAGGTTGTTGAAACAAAGCCGGAACCTGCCAAGAAAGCTC
>JAGBRG010000080.1 GCA_017632495.1 Spirochaetales bacterium | reverse complement strand
TGAAAAACTTAAGGCTGTCTCTTCTGTTTCAGGGGTGAAGAAGGTCTTTATCCGAAGCGGAATCAGGTTCGACTATCTTATGCTCTGCGCAGATGAAAAGACAAGAGCCCTTTTTATGGAAAAGCTTGTCCGCGACCATGTCAGCGGTCAGCTCAAGGTTGCCCCGGAGCACATCTGCGATTCTGTTTTGCAGTGCATGGGAAAAAGCCCTGTCTCTGTCTATGACAGTTTCAGAAAAGCCTTCTTTGAGGAAAACAGACGTCAGGGAAAACGGCAGTTTCTCATACCCTATCTGATTGCGGCCCACCCGGGCTCAACCCTTGAAGATGCAATTACACTTGCCCTTTACATGAAGAAACAGGGCTTTGTTCCGGATCAGATCCAGGAGTTCTACCCCACCCCGTCTACAGTTTCCACCTGCATGTACTACACAGGCCTGGATCCAAGACCCGGCCAGAACTTCAAAAAGGTCTTTGTTCCCAAGGGCAGGGATGCCAATCTTCAGAGGGCGCTACTTCAGTTCAACAGAAAGGAAAACCGCGCTTTAGTACTTGAAGCGCTTAAGAAAGCCGGCCGTACCGACCTTGCGAAAATACTTCATTAAACGTAGACTATTGTCATGGCAAAAACATCTTTGATAATCAACGCCACAGTCATTACGGCGGCCGCAGACAGAGGTCTTTGCGGAATCTATATCAACGAAGAAGGCAGAGTCGCCGATATCTTCAAGATGGAGGATTATGATGCCTCCCGTTATCCGAAAGCTTCAGAACTTCTGGACGCTTCGGGAAATCTGGTCTGTTCGGGTCTGATTGACACTCACATTCACGGAATCGGAGGGTTCTCAACCGACCAGGCAGAAGCGTCTTCAATTCTGGGAATGTCAGAACGCCTTGCCTCTTTCGGTGTGACTTCTTTCATCCCAACACTATACGCAGGAAGCCCAGACAAGATGGAAAAAGAAATCAAGGCTGTTGTTTCTGCCATGGGAAAGGAAAAAGGTGCAAGGATTCTTGGCGTGAATCTGGAAGGTCCTTTTCTCAGCCCAAAAAAATGCGGAGCCCAGGACAGCAGGTCTTTGACCCTTCCTGATGTTGATGTTGCAAAAAGACTGTTTGACGCAGCCCAGGGCAAGGCACTTGCCATGACAATGGCTCCTGAGCTTGAAGGCTCTAGTGATGTTGCAGCCCTTGCCGCTCAGTACGGGGTTGTTCTTCTTATGGGGCACACATCCGCAACATATGAACAGGCTCTTATGGGCATAAAGATGGGTTTTGGCCATGTGACACATATGTTCAATGCAATGACCTCGTTCTTCCACAAGGCCCCGGGAGTTGCAGGAGCCGCCATGATGGATGACAGACTCAAGTGTGAAATCATCGCAGACGGGGTTCATGTCCATAAGGATGTTGTAAAGCATGTGATAAAGACAAAGCCGCGCGACAATGTGGTTCTTATCACAGACAGCCTCGGGCCGGCTTCCCTGGGCCCTGGGCGCTATGTTGCAAACGGAGAGGATGTGGTCCTTGGAGAAGAAGGTGCGTTTGTCGATGCAAACGACCATTCAAAGCTCTGCGGCTCTGCCCTGACTCTGAACAAGGCCGTCTCGAATGTTGTTAGCTGGGGCGTTGATTTGCCGCAGGCTGTGAAGATGGCAACGGAGAACCCTGCGAAGATCTACGGCCTTAAGGAGCTTGGAAACATCTCCAAGGGCTGTCTTGCGGACATCGTCATATTAGACAGCGCCTTCAATGCCAAAGATGTCTATATAGGTGGAAAAAAGATAAGGTAAGGAGAAATCCATGGATACATTTGAATATTTCAAGCAGCTATGCAAGATTCCACGCGAATCGGGAAACGAGGAAGGAGTCAGACAGTACCTTCTTTCATGGGCCAAGGACAATAATTTCGAAGCAGTCCGCGACAGTGCAGGAAACATCATTATCCGCGCAGAAGCCACCAAGGGCTGTGAGAACATCCCTTCTGTTGCTCTTCAGGGCCACATGGACATGGTCTGCGTCAAGACAGCCGAAAGCAAGCACGACTTTCTCAAAGACCCGATTGAGGTCTATGAGGACGGCGACTTTCTCAAGGCCAAGGACACAAGCCTTGGCGGCGATGACGGAATTGCCATAGCAATGGTTCAGGCTCTTTTCACAGACCCTTCTGCAAAGCACGGACCGCTTGAGGCGATTTTCACCTTCTCCGAGGAAACCGGAATGGACGGAGCCTTCGGTCTTGACGGAAGCCTCATCAGAAGCCGCCGCCTGATTAACATAGACAGCGAGGAAGAAGGCATCATCTACATCGGCTGTGCCGGTGGAATAGACCTTGTTGGAAAGGCAAGCTATGAGATGAAGGATGTTCCTTCCGACTGGGACACCATTGAAATCAGCCTCTCTGGGCTCAAAGGCGGACACAGCGGCGGAGAAATCCACCAGCAGAGACTCAATGCCGTCAAAGCCTTGTCACGCATTCTTGTTTCAATCGAGCTTTCAGGCATTCCGTTCATGATTCACTCCTTCAAGGGAGGAACCCGCAGAAACGTCATTCCTTCAGAGGCCTGCTGCAGCATCTGCCTTCCTGAAGCCACAAAGCACGATGCCGTTGCCATAATTGAAAAGACC
>JAGBRG010000079.1 GCA_017632495.1 Spirochaetales bacterium | reverse complement strand
GCAGAAAGAGAATCGTCCAGCTGCTACGCGGCCTGACTTCCACAGGCTACGGGTTACATCTTTTCAGCCCGGATGTCTTTGATCCTGATGCTCCCAAGGCAAAGCCTTTTAACTCTCCTACGGTAAAGCCCACACCCGAGCCTGGCAGCATGGTCCACGGTCTTAAGGATACCTGTAGCGACGATGCATTATGGCTAGTTCCTTCTATCTGCGAGTTTATCCGAGAAACAGGTGATTTTTCGTTCCTTTCTGAGGTCTTCGGCTATGCCGACGGCGGAAAGGGCACTGTTTTGGAGCACATGGAGAAGATACTTCATTTCAGCGCAGAGCAGGTTGGAAAGAGCGGAATATGCTTGGGCCTTAGGGCAGACTGGAATGACTGCATAAACCTCGGTGGCGGTGAAAGCGCCCTTGTGTCGTTTCTACATTACTGGGCCCTTGATGAATTCATCGACCTTCTGTCTCATGCAGGTATGAAGGAAAAGATAGCCGAGTATGAGGCGATGAAGGCCAAGGTCAAAGAAGCCTGTGAGCGTGAGCTTTGGGACGGAGAGTGGTATATCCGCGGCATCACAAAAAGCGGGCGCAAGATCGGAACTTCTTCCGATAAGGAAGGCAAGGTCCATCTTGAGTCCAACACCTGGGCGGTGTGCAGCGGCCTTGCAACAGGCGATCATGCTAAAAAGGCCGTTGAGGCCATAGACAAATACCTTTACGGAGAGTGGGGTATCCACCTCAATGCTCCAAGCTACACAAAGCCTGACGATGAAGTTGGCTTTGTCACACGCGTTTACACGGGAATCAAGGAAAACGGAGCCATCTTCAGCCATCCCAATCCATGGGCATGGGTTGCCGCTGCAAAGCTCGGAGAGGGAGACCTTGCCATGAAGTTCTACGATGCCCTGTGTCCTGCGCGTCAGAATGACAAAATCGAGATAAGACAGAGCGAGCCTTATGCCTACTGTCAGTTTGTCATGGGACGCGATCACAGTGCCTACGGCCGTGCCCGCCACCCGTGGCTCACAGGATCGGCCGGCTGGGCATATTTTGCCTCAACTCACTATATTCTGGGAATCAGGCCTTACTATGACGGACTTATCATAGATCCGTGCATCCCGTCGTCCTGGGACGGCTTTGAGGTAGACCGCATTTTCAGAGGAAAGAAGATTCACATCAAGGTGGAAAACCCCTCTCATATCCAGAAGGGAAAAGCCGTCTTTATTCCTCTTTCTGAGCTTAAGGACAGCATCACTGTAAAGCTTGAAAAATAAAGATACGAAATAGCCTCAATGTGTGATAGAGTAGATAGACAGGGATTGTGGTGTTTTCTATCTTTTCCTGTTAATTCTAAGGAGGCTCTATGCTTTTCTACAAATGCGCCCATTGCGGGAATTTCGTGACCTTCCTCACTGAAAAAGCTGCACCCACACCGATGTGCTGTGGTCAGAAGATGGAGGAGGTCGTAGCCAATACAGTTGATGCAGCCAAGGAAAAGCACGTACCTGCTGTTACAGTCGAGGGAAACCTCGTCAAGGTTCAGGTAGGTTCCGTTGCTCATCCTATGATGGATGCTCATTACATTCAGTTCATCATCCTTGAGACAGAAAAAGGTTATCAGAAGGTTGACCTCAAGCCGGGTCAGGAACCTGCTGCATCTTTCCTTGTAGCTGATGGTGATAAGGCTGTGGCCGTGTATGAATACTGCAACCTCCACGGACTGTGGAAAGCAGAAATCTGAAAGGAGAAAAATATGGATAAGTACGTTTGTAATGCATGCGGATATGAGTATGATCCTGCAGTTGGCGATCCTGATAACGGAATCGCTCCGGGAACACCGTTTGAGGCTCTTCCTGATGACTGGACCTGCCCGGTTTGCGGAGTAGGCAAGGACATGTTCAGCAAGGCATGAATTGATCTTTGAATCTTAAGGGACTCTTCGGAGTCCCTTTTTTCTTGCAAAAAACAGAGCTTGTAATTATACTGAAAAAAAGTTCACTGAAAAATTTTTCAGTAAAAATCATCAGGAGGTGCTTTTATGTTTGTCGGAAGAGAAAAGGAGCTATCAGAACTCAAGAATCAGTTCAAATCTGAAAGTAAAAGTATTGTCCTTGTGTATGGAAAGAGAAGGGTAGGAAAGACACGTCTTTTGCAAGAGGCTTTGATGGATTATGACGGAACAGTCGTAAATCATCTTTGTGTCAAAAGCAGTTTTGAAGGCAATCTGAGACTTCTTTGCCGAAGTGTCGCACTCTCATTCGGTCTTTCCCCATCTTTTTCTGTGGCTTCGTTATATGATTTGTTTGATTTCATAAAGGCTCAGAATAAAAGAACTGTTGTGATTCTGGATGAGTATCAGTATTTCAAGGAATCGGGTAAGGAAACAGATGTGGATTCCATGATGCAGGTAGTGGCGGATTCACTACCGGATAATATCAAACTGGTTCTCTGCGGTTCATATATAACAATAATGAAAGGCCTTCTGGAAGAGTCGGATCCCCTGTTCGGGCGTTTTACCAAAATCATCCATATGGAGGAGTTTGATTATCTTGATGCATCACGGTTTTTTCCGGATCTTCATGTCCGCGAGAAAATCAGATTCTATTCGGTTTTCGGTGGTTCTCCCTATGTCCTGTGCAATCTTGATTACGAAAAGTCCTTGGAACAGAACATAGTTGAATATGTTCTTGAACCCGACAGCCTCTTCAGAACATATATTGAGAATGTTGCTCTGAAAGAAATCCAGAGAGCTTTCGATATCCGCATTCTTGAGATAATCGGAAACTCGAGAAGAAGATTCAAGGAGATCTTCTCAATGGTCGGATTTGAGGATTCAAGTCTTTTGGACAAACAGCTGAAGAACCTTCTCAATATGGAGACCATATCCAAGGTTGTACCAATAAATGCAGGAGATGACAAAAAGAAGAAGTTCTATGAAATAAACGACAATCTGATGCGTTTTTATTTCACATATGTCTTTTCATTTGACAGCCTGATTTATAAGTTCGGACCGGAAAAGTTCTTTGAAAACGCTGTTTCAGGTACCTTGAATACGTTCATAAGCTACAGATTCGAAAAGATTGCAAACCAGTATCTGGTCCGTATGGCTCATGCTGGAAAGCTTGAGGGTGTGCTTGATTTCGGAACATTCTGGTACGATGATAAGAAGAATCACAAAAACGGACAGTTTGATTGTGTCCTTAAATATCAGGACGGCTATGCCTTCTATGAAGTGAAGTTCTACGAAAGCCCGATGAGTCTCAGAGAATGTGAGGCCGAGGAAAAGCAGGTCAGATCAATTGTTGATATGGTGTGTAAGAGGGTAGGCTTTGTCTGCTCTTCCGGGTTTTCCTTCACAGACAGCCGTTTTGATCTGATTTCAGGCTCTGATTTGTATTTATGTTAGCTTCAGATTACTAAGAATCCTTGAAACAAGGCTTGTGCGGTTGAACGGTGTGATGATGTAGTAGCCGTCAACAAAGTCCTTGATTTGTTCTGCAAAGTCGCAGGTGATCTTGATTGCAAGGTCCTCGGACTGCTGTCGGTCAAGGCCCTGGTAGGCTTTGATGATGGAGCTGTCTACATAGATTCCGTTGACCTCGCTGTGCATGAAGCGCGCGTTGCGCTCGCTGACAATGGGAATCAGACCTCCCAGGATGTATGCATCAAGCTCTTCTTTGGCTCGCTTGAGGTTTTTGATTGCGTTTTCGGATAAAACCGGCTGAGTCAGAAGGCCTGCCATGCCGTTTTTGATCTTGTCCTTGGCAAGTTTGAGCTGGACATCAAAGTTGTGGGCGTTGATGTTCAGGGCCCCGAAGATGTGAAAGCCCGAGGGCAGGCTCTGTTTTCCAAGCTCCGTGACAAAGGCAGATAGCTTTCGTGAATTGAATTGATAGACGCTTTTGACCTCATCGCGCTCGGCAGTGGGAATGGGGTCGCCCGTGACAAGAAGGACGTTTCGAACATGCTCGGCATAAAGGCCCAAAAGCAAGGCTTTTGTGGCGTTGAGGTTGCGGTCGCGGCATGTCATGTGAGGCAGTACGTCCATATCAAGCTCGCGTTTGACCTTGCAGGCAAGGATGCTTGAGTCCATGCGGGCACGGGCAATAGGGCAGTCTGCGATAGTCAGAATGTCCACGCCTGCGTCCTTGAGCTTTGTGGCCCCTTGCATGAATTTATCAAGAGAAGCGTTCTCAGGCGGGTCAAGTTCAACTGCAACGGGTTTTTTGCCAAGTGTCAGTTTTTCCCAAAAGCGGCTTAAGACGCTGTCCTGGATGCTTTCCTGGCTTTGAATCTTTTTGCCGCTTCTTGTTGTGATGCTGGGCAGTAGCTCACGGATCTTCTTGATGTGTAGCGGTGTTGTTCCGCAGCAGCCACCGACGATTCTTGCCCCGATTTTTGTCATGTCCACAACAGACTGGGCGTAGAAGATGGGGTCTCCTTCATAGTAGACTCTGTGACCTAAGACGGTAGGATATCCTGCGTTTGGCCTGAGGCTGAGTATTTTGTCTCCGATATCAAGGCTTTCTGCCGTTTCCGTCATATGGACGGCATCTTGGATACAGTTAAGGCCAAAGGCATCGATTTCAGGACAACTTCGGATGGTCTGTGCAAGCTGGGAGGCAAACACACCGTCTCTGGTAAAGCCGTCGGGAAGAACTGCAAATGATGTGATTATGAAGGCATCCTTGTTCTGGCTTTTTATGTACTTTGCAGCTTCTGGAATTCCTATTGTATTTGAGTGTGTCTCAAAGATGAAGTTTTCACATCCGTTATTCAGAAATCTTTGTGCTATATGGATATACTCTTCAACGGCAGCGCTTTCCGAGTCGGGAAGCTCTGGGTCTGAGACATCCACGGGCCCTATGTCTGCAAACACAAAGGCTCCGCTTTGAGAAGCCGCATCTGATGCGATTTTATAGCCTTCATCAATGATTGTGTTGGCAGTTTCCGGATAGTTCATCCTGTTGGCACCGAAGGTGTTTGTGGTAATTGCCATGGCACCGGATCTCAGGTACTCAAGATGAATCTCCTTCACAAGATCGGGTTTATCCAGATTTGCTTCTTCGGGAAGATTTCTGAAGGATCTGTCCTTCATGGAGATGTAGGTGCCCATGGCACCGTCTAAAAGAAGAACGTTGTCCTTAAGGTATTCTCTTACATTCATCCCAGCACCTTCCTTGCAGTATCGGCCGACTCCTTGGGGTCTTTGGCATAATAGTCGGCACCTATCATCTTAGCATACTCTTTTGTAAGGACTGCACCGCCTACTACGACCTTGCACACATGGCCTGATTGCCTTAATGCCTCTATGGTGCGCTTCATCGACTCTACAGTTGTTGTCATAAGGGCAGACAGGGCAACAAGATGGGCATCTTCTTCAATTGTTCTTTGAACCACGGTCTGAACAGGTACGTCCTTTCCGAGGTCTATGACATCATAGCCGTAGTTTTCAAGAACAACCTTTACAATGTTCTTTCCTATGTCGTGTATATCGCCTTCAACCGTGGCGATAATGATCTTGCCCTTGGAAGATCCGCTCTTTTTGGGAAGGCGTTTTTTGATAAGGTCAAAGCCTTTTCCCGCGGCGTTGGCGCTGTTAATCAGCTGGGGTAGGAAAAGCTCGTGTTTTTCATACTTGTCACCCACAATATCCAGGGCGGGAATTAGCTTTGTGTTTATCACTTCCATGGGGTCCATGGTTTTTAAAAGCTCTTCTGTGGCCTTTTCCGTCTCGGAGCCCAGGCCTTTTAAAATGGCAGTCTCTATGTCCATGCCTTGATTCTGGGTTGTGGTTTGAGGCTTTTCTTCCTTCTTTTCGGCAAAGCGGGCGATGTAGGCCTGACAGTCCTTGTCCTCTCCGCTTATGGCCCTGTAGGATGAGATTGCATCGGCTATGCTCTGGCTGTTTGGATTGACTATCGGAAGATCCAAGCCTGCATGAAGGGCGGCTGTCAGAAATGCCGCAGTCACATGAGTCTTTTCAGGAAGTCCGAATGCGATGTTACTCACTCCAAGTGTTGTATGAAGGCCAAGTTCTGTCTTGACCATGTGTACTGCCTCCAAGGTCTTAACAGCCTGGTCCTGCTGGGCAGAGATTGTAAGTGTCAGACAGTCGATGATGATGTCGCTTTTTCTGATTCCAGCTTTAAGCGCTTCATCTCTGATTTTTACCGCATGGTCCATGCGCTCCTGAACGGAAGAGGGGATACCTCTGTCCATGG
>JAGBRG010000078.1 GCA_017632495.1 Spirochaetales bacterium | reverse complement strand
GAAAACAGCTGTTGTTGTCACAGCAAGAAGAATCATCATAATTACTAAAACTTTCTTCATGTTTTAACTCCTTATTACAAAGTCTATAACATATGAGAAACCTTTTGCCTGTTCATTGTCAACAGAAATAATTAGTAAAAAAAGAGGCCGCCACTATAAAGTGACAGCCTCGTGTTGTGAATTCTAATTAACTTAGAACTTGAAGGTGACTCCGACAGAAGCATTGAACTTGAAGGAGAATCCTGTGTCCAGCTTAAGGAAGGTTTCGGTTACCTCTGTGACAACCTTTGTCTCAGGATCGGAAGAACTATCGGTGTGAGCTGCAACTAAAGAACTAATAATCATGAAATCCGGATGGACTGTGGCCGTGATTGAAACTCTGTCTGAGAGGCTGTAGCCTACGTTTGCATAGAGGCCGAAACCAAGACCAAGAACTCCGAGTGACTCTGTTTCTGTTATTGTCGTTTCACCAATTTTCTTGGTTGTTGCTTGCGTAGCTCTTGCATACTCAACTGCAAGTCCGCCACCGACCTGAAGATCAAGTGCGCTGCCAAAGTCAAAGTCATATGCAGCACCTACATGTTCTGCGGTTCCAAGGAAGAAAACCTTCTCATCGTCATCCTTCTTTTCCGGTACTCCTCCAAGCTCGAAGGTGTTGTAGAAACCGAGTGTCGTGTCGGCGTAGACCAGGAAAGAGTCTGAGAAGTTGTAAGTAACTCCGAACTCTGCTCCGAGTGCGTGTGCTCTCCAATATGCATCCTTCGTTTCGATCTTAAGAATGTCTGGGACCTTGACGTTGATGAAATCATAGGAGAATCCTCCTCTGAGAGTGAAACCTTCTTTTGCGAAAACAGCTGTTGTTGTAACAGCAAGAAGAATCATCATAATAACTAGAACTTTCTTCATTTTTAACTCCTTATTACAAAGTTCAATAATATGAGAAACCATTTATCGACGCATTGTCAACAAAAAGTAACCCAATAGCAGAACAATAAAGGTTAAAATTGGTTACAAAGGCTGAAATAGTGCAGTTGGTCAGCTCTTAATTGATAATCAAGCTTTTTGTGTAGTATTCTCTGTCTATAAGAGGAGTTTCTATGTTCAAAGAAGAGGTTCTTGAGCGTTTTCTCAGATATACGGTCATAGACACTATGAGCGATGAGTCTGTGGCGGACAAAAAGCATCCGTCCACAGAAGGACAGTGGGATCTTCTGAGGCTCTTGGAAAAAGAGCTCAGAGGCATGGGTCTTACCGATGTTGAGCTTGATGGCCACGGCTATCTTCTGGCAAGAGTCCCTGCTACGGAAAACGGCCTTGATGCCATTGCCTTCAGTTCCCATGTTGATACGGCAGATGATGTTGAAGGCAACCACGTACATCCTGTGGTCAATGACTACAAGGGCGGAGACATTGTCCTGAAAAACGGTCTTGTCCTTGAAGTTTCCAAGAACCCGGACCTTGCGCAGTACAAGGGCTCCAAGATCATCACATCAGAGGGCGATACTCTTTTGGGCTGTGATGACAAAGGCGGCATTTGCGAGATAATGACTGCCGTGTCATACCTTGTAAAGCATCCTGAAATCAGACACGGAGAGATTGAGATTCTCTTCTCACCTGATGAGGAAACAGGCTTTGGTATGGACTTCTTTGATGCAAAGAGGCTTCACAGCAAGGCTTTCTACACGGTAGACGGCGGAGAAAGGTATTCTGTTGAGCTTGAGTGCTTCAATGCCGCAACGGTCAAGGTTCATTTCTCAGGAGTTTCGTTCCATCTTGGTGCGGCTCGCGGAAGAATGGTCAATGCCCTTACCATGGCGGCCTCGTTCATAAGCGCCCTTCCTCAGGCAGAAAGTCCTGAGGCCACAGACGGAAGATACGGATACTACTGTGCTCAGCAGGCCAGCGGAAACGCAACAGACATGGATGTGACGCTCTATCTCAGGGATTTTGACTATGACAATCTTTTAAGAAGAATCGAAGTTCTGAAGTCACTCGGCTCGGCCATAGAGGCCCTGTATATCGGAGGCAAGGTCGTGCTCGATGCAAAGATAAGCTATCTGAACATGGGTGAAGAGGCCAAAAAGAACCCCAAGGCAGTAGATGCCATATTCAATGCCGGAAAAGATTTGGGACAGCCTTTGGTTAAGCAGATAATCCGCGGAGGCACGGACGGCTCCAGAATCGCACAGATGGCGGAAATTCCTTGTCCGAACCTGTATACAGGCGGCTATAATTATCACAGCCGTTATGAATGGGCGGCTCTGGATGCCATGAACGACAGTGTCGCTCTGATTTTAGGAATCATTAGACGGTGGGCAGAATAAAGTGAAAAAATATTGCGCATTAGCAGCTTTTCTGTTTCTATTTGTCCTCGCAGTCGGAGCTTCGACAACAACCTTTGTGTACAAAGGCAGCATTTCGTCGACCGATATGACTTCTGATGTCAGAAAAGGTCAGATTTATACAGACGGGTCTTCCAATGTCCTTGTCGTCAAATCTGTCCATGACGGTGTGACTGAATTTGATAAGGTTATTTCACGTGGAGATTATTTTTCAGGAAACAGCCTGAAAAGCCGAGGGCCTCTTCACAGCATTGGTCTGTATTCGGGTCTTTATCATTCTTTGGTAGGTTATTCCTTATCCTGTGCCATATATCCGTTCTTTCCTGTTGTGATGGGCGGCTTCGGCTATAATCTTGTTTCTGCCTTCAAAGGCGGATCTCTTTCTGTCTCAGACGGCCTTGCTCTTGCAGGAGTCGGAGTTTCGTTTCCGCTTGCAAGGCTTTGGAATACTAAAAACACATTGATTGAGAACGGAAAGATAACGGCATGGTGTGCAGCCGGAGTCGGCATCTCAAGCTCTGTAACGTTCGCAAGCTCATATGGTTTTTCGTACAGACATAACCTTGGAACCTTCCACTGGGACCTGGGGGCTATGTGGCTGTACAGAAACGGAGGCAGTAACAGAATCTCCCCGTATCTGGGAGTCGGAGTTGATATCTGATGAAAAAAAGATCCCGTGCTGCTTTCATACTGATTGTTCTTACCCTTTCTCTTTTGCTTTTTGCTGGCTGCAGTTCAGTCAGGGCTGTTCTGAAATCAAACATTTCGGGAATACCGTACTGGTACTATGAGCCCCAGATGGGAATAGCAAAAGGCAAATTCGGCATGATCGGCGAAGGGTCTGCATCTACTCAGAGACAGGCGGAACTTATTGCCTACAACAACGTAATTGAGAGACTTGCTGAAAGAATCGGTTCCGAAATCGGACAGGAAGCCTACAGAGAGCTGAGTGTCCTTGGAACTATCTCGGAATACGGCCTTGTTCTGGAAGACAGCTACGTCAATATGACAGAAGGTCAGTACAATGTCTTTTTACACGTTTCCATCGACCAGTCTCTTCTGGAAAAGGCAACAACCGATGAAACAAAAAGACGTGAAAGCATAACATTGCAGGTGTCAGAACTGATTGTTAAGGGTGATGAGTATGTCAGAGCCGGAAACGAGATAAGAGCCGTTTCCAACTACATGAAGGCCATGGCGCTTTCAGAAGGAAAGGATTACATAGACTCGGAGTACCAGTTCAAGGAGCTTTATCCCGTTGTCCTTCAGCTTCTGAAAGGCGTGACGCTGACAATAGTCTCATCCAGGACGGATGTTGTCTCCTGTGTAGTCTCAATCACCAGAAAAGGAACGTTTGTCTCTTCTTCCGTCGCTTCGGCTGAGGTTCTGGCCTCCTATCAGGCGGAAGATGTCAGGGGTGTGGTTTATAGTGACTCCTTTGTTTATGTCAGTGACGAGAACGGATTGTTCGTGTTCAACCCGATCAACGATTCAATTCTGAGAAAGGGCGTTGTTCGTTTTGAGCTGAACCTTTCAAGGGAGCTCAAGGCTCTTGAGGATGCCGTCGGTTCTGAGAACGTTGAAGAACTCAGAGCTTTGATAGCCTCAAAGACGATTAGCTTTGAATATGACAAGCAGTACTCTATGGGAAGCATCGCGGTTGCCGCCATTGAACATGACAATCTGGGTTATGTCACAGGGGTCAAGGACATCACAGACTATGTGACATCAAGGCTCGTATCTGACGATGCCAAAGCTGCCGCGTTCTATGCGGAGCTGGATGATCAGGATGATGTGTTCTACGAGTTTTTGCATTCTGACAGAACTGAGAATTGTCTTTTGGTCATGCGTATCGGTATTACCAACCACGTATCATCAAGAAACGGATTTGAGGTTGCAGGTGCCGAGGGAATATTCTACCTCTTTGAAAGAGGAAAGGATGAACCTGTATATACAAGCGATGTAATTTACTCAAGCGCGTTTGCCGATACTTATAAAGAGGCTGTGCAGGGCGCCTTCAAAGCCCTTGCGGATATTGCATATACACTGGTCAAGGCGGTCTATGTTTGAACTGAAAAAGAAAGTCCCTATGTCGGAGTACGGGGGAGAGGCATGTCTTTATATCCATGATGAAACAGGCATGGAAGTATTTCATATAAAGAACAAGGACACCGAAAGGTGCTGCAACTTCATGTTCAGCACACCGTCTGAGGATAGTAAGGGAGTTGCCCATATTCTTGAGCATACAGTCCTGTGCGGTTCAAAGCGCTTTCCGGTAAAAGACCCGTTCACACAGGTACTTCTTTCAAGTCCCAATACATTCCTGAACGCGATTACCTTCACCGATAAGACGATGTATCCCTTTGCATCTCCTTTAAAGAAGGATTTTGACATTCTCTTTGACATCTATTCTGATGCTGTGTTCGCACCGCTTTTAAGACACGAGTCCTTTTTACAGGAGGGAATCAGGGCCTTTGACGGGAAGTTCGACGGGGTAGTATTCAACGAGATGTGCGGAGCAAGAAGTACAGAGGATTCTGTTGTACAGTTCTGCAGTACCCGCGACATGTTCAAAGGAACACCTTATGAGTATGACTCAGGCGGAGACCCGCTTCATATCGTGGATCTTACTTATGAAGAGTACCTTGCGCGTTATGAAAAATGGTACAGCCCGTCCAACTGCAGACTGTATCTTTACGGGGATCTGGATGCGGATGAGTATCTGTCTAAGATTGAGCAAAGATACCTGAAAGGACGCAAAAAAGGCGTTAAAATTATTCCGAAATCGGAAAACTATCTGATGAAACAATTAAAACCTATGCAAATTCGCGAGACTTGTCCCGCTGGAGATGCAAGAAGCGTAGTCCTAACCTGGCTTACTACAGAAGGCGATGACACCCTTGAGGTTCTGACTGTTTCTGTTCTTGTAGACATTCTTCTGGGTAATCCCGGAGCTCCTTTATACAAGGCCATAACTGAATCTGATCTTGGCCTTGATCTGAATCCTTTAAGCGGAACTGATGTAGACAGTCCTGTTCTGACATTCACAGCGGGTTTCAGCCATGCAAAGGAGAATGCAGAAAAGGATATAGAGCGTTTTATCCTGAATCAGATTTCTACCTATGTTAAAGACGGCCTTCCGAAGGACGCAGTCGATGCTGCCATTAAGAGGTTGGAGTTCAAGGAACAGGAAATTCCATCCGGTGGAATTCCTTTTGGTATAGGGACTTGTCTTAAAGTTGCTCGCTCATGGATGCGAGGAAAGGATCCCTATGAGGCTGCCTCCGGAATGGAGCGTCTTAAAAAGCTCAAGAATCGTGTTTCCTCAGGCCGCTATTTTGAGACTTGGATGCAGAAGAATCTTCTTGAAAACGATAGAAGATGTCTTCTTACAGTTGAGTCATCTGACTCCTTTGACTCTGATTTTCATGCCGAACTTGAAAGAAAGTATGAACAAAGGAATCTAACAGGTGCAGATTTTGAAAAGGACAGAGTCTCCTTTGAGAAGTTCGTAAATACTCCGGATTCTCCCGAGGCCCTTGCAACAATAGACCGTATCACACTTTCGGATCTTCCCAAGACCATTGCCCGCTATGACCAGAAAAAGACAAGGCTCGGCGGTGGTGCCGTGATGCTGGACTACAGGGTTTTCACAAGAGGAATCATCTACCTGAGTATCGCTTTTGATACCAGAAACCTCTCTCTTGAGGAAAAGAAAGTCCTTCCGCTTCTGGTCCGTGCGATGCAGATGTGCGGAACCAAAAAGCACTCTTTTTCAGAGATAAGCACCCTTGTGAAGATGCTCACCGGAAGCTTTTTCATGTACCCGAATGCGGGCTCAGATGTGCACCATAAACCTGTGAGCACAGTTGTTCTGAAGGCCAAGGCTCTGAAGGAGGATTTCCCCAAAGCCCTGGATTTGATTTCAGAGATTCTCACAGAGTGCGACCTGTCGGATGAGCAGAGGATCAAGGCCTCTTTGGCGGATATGATTACGGAGTTTGAAAGCGGCTATACATACAGCGGAAACTCCTATGCGGTGATGAATGCATCCAGTGTTTTCTCTGCCTCGGCATATGAGAGTGAGATAAACATGGGAACATCTTTATGGCTGAATCTTGTGGCTCTGAAAAAGGACCTTGAGAGCGGAAAAACAAGCTATAAAGCTTTGTCAGCCATCCTTACTAAGCTGTGGAAGAAGGTCTTTGTACAGAGGTCCATGACAGTTCACATAGGCCATGATGAGGATGATGAAGACCGAACGCAACTTATTAACTCATTTACAGATAAGTTTAAGGTAGGTAAGTTTGTAAGGACTGCTGACTATTATAAAACCTATAGTGCGCAAAGGCCTTACGGAAGCCTCAAAAGCCCCAAAGCCTATACTGTTCCCTCCGGCCCTGCGTTCAATGCCTTGGCTGTGAAGTTCAACAGGACGGATGAGAAAAAATATGTGGCCGCGCTTCTTTTGGCCTCGGTATTGTCATCGGGATATCTTTGGGATACGGTGCGCGGAAAGCTCGGAGCATACGGGGTGGAAAGCCATGTGGACGGGATGGAGAATCTGTTTGTGTTCTCGTCCTACAGAGACCCCTCAATCGAGGGGACGTACAAGGTGTTCAGAAAGGCTCTGTCACATAAGATTGATCCCACGGAAATCGAGTACGCGGTAGTCACAATCATCGGAAAGGAGATAAGGCCCCTTTCGCCCCAGGCAAAGAGTGCGGAGGCTTTCAGCCGTGCCCTGTTCGGAAACAGTACTGCTCTGTATCTGAAAAGAAGAAGACTTCTTCTTCAGATGACAGAAGCCGACCTGAAGCAGGTTGCTTCGGAACTTGAGAAGAAGCTTGATTCGGACTCCAGTGCGACTGTGGTCTGCTCCCAGGATGCGGGAAGGAAACAGAAATTCATAAAGACGGTGGCACTTCCTATCTGAAGAACAATGATATATAATTCTTGGAATCAGGAGGATGTTGATGCCGGTTTCGACACTTGACTGGATACGGGCAGCGGTTCAGATTCTGCTTCTGACGGTCTTCTTCTACAATTTTTACATCGCATTGGCACAGAACAGAGCCACGCAGCTTGTCAGGTCTGTTCTTCTTTATGTTTTTGCCTATATCGCATGCAGGCTTGCCGGTCTGACAGTACTGGAGAATGTTCTCAGAATCTGTGCTGTTCCTGGGGCGGTTTTCCTTTGTGTTCTCTATCAGCCTGAGCTCAGACGTTCATTTACTCTGGGCGTCAGTAGGAACAGGCTGTTCAGAATCGGCGGAGTCCAGACTTCATCCGATCAGATTGAGACTATTCTCAGTGCATGTCAGCGTCTGGTCCAGTCAAAGCGCGGAGCTTTGATTGTGTTCCCAAGGAAGCTTGCACTTAAGAACATCATAGACAGCGGAACCAAAATCAACGCGGATATTTCAAGCGCACTTATTGTCACGGTCTTTGACCACGACACTCCGCTTCATGACGGAGCCATGATAATCCAGGGTTCCAAGATCATAGCCGCCGGATGCTATCTGCCTCTTTCCGGTCAGACTGACATAAGATCTTCTTTCGGAACCAGACACAGAGCTGCTCTGGGAATGGCTGAGGAATCGGATGCCGCAATCATCGTCGTATCGGAGGAGACGGGAGCCATATCCCTTGCCTGTAACGGCAACCTTTACTACGACCTCTCACATGACGAGATTAAGAGCATGCTTTTGTCTCTGTTCAACAACCTCGATGTCTCACCGATACAGCTTGAGGAGGGCAGAAACGATGCGCAGTAAGTTCTTTCAGAAGTTGTTCTACAACTGGCAGGTCAAAATTCTATGCCTTCTTTTTTCGGTTCTGATTTACTTTGTTCTTGTTTTCACAATCCAGGCCGAAAGAAAGGTCACGTTGCCCGTGACGGTCAATATGCCTGAGCTTTATCATGCTGAAAGCAACGTTCCTAAGAACGTGAAGCTTGTCATCCAGGGAACGGAGGACCAGATCTACATGATAGATGTCTCCCAGATTTCCCTCTATGCAGATTTCTCGACGGTCAACCGCGAGGGCGTCAACTACGCCGTTGTCCAGATAGATACCAACGAGCTTGAAAAGCATGTGGACACATCATCTCTTCACATTTACACCATTCCTTCCCAGCTGAAGGTCTATTTCTCTCTCGGGGGCGAAAAGCAGTGATTTTGGGCATAGGGGTGGACGCGGTTTCCATAGACAGAGTCAAGAAACTCAGCCAAAGGGCACTTGAGAAAATGTTCAGCCCCTGTGAACTTGAGGAGTATTCGAAACTTGAGAAAGCCCATGAGGATGTCAGAGCCCAGTTTCTGGCCTCCCGTTTTGCAGTGAAGGAGGCCTATTCCAAGGCCCGCGGAACAGGACTGAACGGTCTTGTAATTCCCAATGAGATAACAACTGCAAAGGAAAAGGACGGACGTCCTTACATCATTCTGAGCGGAAGCACTCTGGATAATGCTCCAAGGGCGGTGATCCATCTCTCTCTTACCCATGAACAGCCTCTGGCCATTGCCATGGTGGTTCTGGAATCCGATGACAGCGGGGATTCCGATGGCTCGCTCTGATTGGAAACGCCCCAAAGATTTCTCAGCTCCCGAAGGAAGACGCCGCGTAGCTCTTGAAGTAAGCTACGACGGAAGGGCCTTCTGCGGCTGGCAGAGCCAGCTTGATGAGAAGTCCGTTCAGGACACCATCAAAGCTGCGGTCGAGCGTCTAGTCGGAGAGGACAGACATGTTGTGGTTGTCGGAAGCGGCAGGACAGACAGCGGCGTTCATGCTTACGGTCAGGTGGCTCATGCCGAGTTTGACGACTGCTCAATTCCGGTCAAGGCCTTCTATGCCGGGCTTAATTCGATTCTGCCGTTCAGTGTAAGAATAAAAAGAAGCTGGGATGCAGAGCCTTCTTTCCATGCACGCTACAGCGCCATGGCAAGGGAGTACCGGTATTTCTGCAAGGAAGGCGAGGGCCATGACTGTTTTTCAGACGGGCTTGTGACTCTCATCAGGTCTTTTCCTGATATCGACCTTCTGAACGGTTATGCCGCAACATTAATCGGAACACATGATTTCAATGCCTTCACATCCGCAAAGGATGACTGTCCAAGCAAGGTGAGGGATATCTATGAATCATCTTTCAGCTGGACAACGTCCATGTTCGGGGAGAAGGTTCTTTGCTACAAGATCTGCGGCAATGCCTTTTTGTATCACATGGTCCGTTCTCTTGTAGGAACTATGCTTGAGATGGGAAGCCAAGGCCGTCCTGTAAGTGAGTTCTCAGATGTCCTTGCTTCAAAAGACAGAAGCCGCGCAGGAAAGACCGCCGCATCCGACGGGCTTTATCTTTGGCGCGTAAGCTATGACCCAGAGGAATACCGATGGTTTGAGGAAGAGTATGGAAAACAAAGAAAAGCGCAAAGCACTTGAAGCTGCCCTGTCCAGAACAGATGAACTCTTTGATGTTTTTTCCGATGTCCTCAGGCGTGATTTCTCAGGTAAGGGTCATCCTAAGCGAGACTTTTCCGCTACTGCCGAAAAACTTGTTCCTGAACCTAAGATGCAGGAGCCTGCTGTTGAAAATGCTTCTTCTGACAGCGATGACGAGAGACTTCACATGTCGCTTGAAGCCCTGATTTCTGATTCAAATAAGTGTTCGCGCTGCGGCCTTTGCTCTACAAGAACGAATGTTGTTTTCGGAACAGGCTGCACCGACAGGCCCACCGTCATGGTCATAGGAGAGGGCCCGGGAGAGAACGAGGACCTTCAGGGTCTTCCGTTCGTTGGAAGGGCAGGTCTTTTTCTTGACAAGTGGCTTTCTGCCATCTCCCTTTCCAGAGACAGAAACGTCTATATCACAAACACAGTCAAGTGCAGACCTCCTCAGAACAGAGATCCTCTTCCTGATGAGAAAAAGGCATGCTTTGCTTACCTTAAGCAGCAGATTTCCATCATCCATCCTCAGGCGATTTTATGCCTCGGACGTCCTGCATCTACGCTTATGACCGGACAGCCGGAGGCTTCTATGGGTTCCCTTCGGGGAAGGTTCTTCTTCTTTGACGGAATTCCAATGATCTGTACCTACCACCCTGCTGCGGTGTTGCGTGATATGGATCTTAAGCGCCCTGTCTGGGATGATCTGAAGAAGCTGGCCAGATACCTTGGTCTTCCTGTGGGTGGCAAGTGATGATGCGCTATGCAAAGGTTGCAGTCCCTGTTCCTCTGAAGACAGAATTTACCTACAGCTTTGATCCGGAAAAGATGGACGTTAAGGCTGGAGTCAGGGTTATTGTGCCCTTCGGCAAGGGAAAAGGCAATGTTTCCCGAAAAGTCCAGGCCTATGTAATTGATGTCCTAGATTCTGTAAAAGATGAAAAATTTGAGATAAAGCCGATAATCCGAGTCATTGATAAAGAGCCTTTGTTTGACAAGAAGGACTATGATCTTGCCCTTTGGATGGAGAAGTTCTACTTCTCAAGCCGAGGCGAGATTCTGGATACGATGATTCCCGGAGGAAAGAAGGACATAGTCTTCGGAGGCCTTGATGCCGATGAGGCCATTGCCCGTCCTGATGTAGTTCTTTCTTCCGAACAGCAGAATGCGGTGCGCACTGTCATGGACGGCAAAGAGGGCCTTTACTACATTTTCGGCGTCACTGGCTCAGGTAAGACCGAGGTCTTTCTTCGCTGCGCCGAAGAGGTTATAGCCCAAGGCGGTCAGGTCATCTACCTTGTACCTGAAATAACTCTGACTCACCAGCTTGCTCTTCAGGTCATGAAAAGGTTTCAGAACAATGTGGCCATACTTCATTCGGGTCTTACCGACTCTCAGAGAATCGCTCAGTGGAGACGGATAAAAAGGTCCGAGGTACAGCTTGTCATCGGTGCAAGAAGTGCAGTGTTCGCACCGTTTGAGAACCTGAAGATGATTATCATCGACGAAGAGCATGAGAACTCTTACAAAAGCGGAAATGCCCCGAGGTATCACGCCCGTCAGGTTGCCCAAAAGCGTATTGCAGACTGTAAGGGCAAGCTTTTGATGGGTAGTGCAACGCCAAGTCTTGAAGCCTGGCATCTGATGAAAGACCCGTCAAAGATGGTCAGAATAGATTTGAGAAACCGTGTCGGCGGAGGCTCAATGCCCAAGGTTGAGATTGCCGACATGAGCAAGGAAAGCGGAATCTTCGGACCACTTCTTCAGGAAAGGATGACAAGGACTCTGGCTCGTGGAAAGCAGGTGATTCTCTTTTTGAACAGACGCGGCTACAGCTATTACTTTCACTGCAGAAGCTGCGGATTTGAGCTTAAGTGCCCGCACTGTGATGTTGCCATGACATATCACAAGAGGCGCAACATGCTTCAGTGCCACTACTGCGGCCACATGCAGAGGCCCATCTCCAGATGCCCTCAGTGCGGCTCCAACGATGTCATGTATTCGGGCTTCGGAACAGAGCAGGTGGAGCAGGAACTTACAAGGCTTTTCCCGTTATACCGTACAGCCCGTCTTGATACCGATACCGTCTCAAAGGACAGAAGTACAATCCAGAAGACTCTTTCAGAATTCCGCGCCGGTGAGATTCAGATTCTTCTGGGAACTCAGATGGTTGCAAAGGGTCTGAATTTCCCCAATGTTCAGCTTGTGGGAATAATCATGGCAGACAGCGGACTTCTGATTCCCGATTTCCGTGCAGAGGAAAGGACCTTTGACCTTCTGGTTCAGGTCTCCGGGCGCTCCGGCAGAGCGGATTCGGAAGGAGAAGTGATAATACAGACAAGGACAAAGGATAATCCTGCTATCACGTTCGCGGCAAAAGGCGATGTCCAGCACTTCTTTGACCAGGAACTTGCAATCCGCGAAGAGACTCAGTTTCCGCCGTTTTCCAGAATGGCGAACATCGTCTTCAGATCCTCCAATGCCCAGGTTGCCCGCACCTTTGCCCAAAGCGTTGCCGACAGTCTCAGGCAGAACGGAAAGGGCATTCAGGTATACGGTGCAAACGAGTGTCCGATTGAAAAGATACGCTCAAATTACAGATTCCAGGTTCTTGTCAGGTCAAAGAACCCTGCCACTCTTCTTTCAGCGCTGAACAAAGTGGTCTCCGTCGTCAAGGTTCCGTACAACGTGGCTATGGACATAGACGTTGACCCTGTAGACCTTCTCTGAGAAGCCGATATATAATCAAGACATGCTTGATATTATGAAATTAGGGGAAGAAGTTCTCAGAGAAAAGTGTACGCCGGTTACGGAGTTCGATGATGCGCTCCGCATTCTGATCCAGGCCATGTATGAGACCATGGAGGAGGCCGACGGAATAGGTCTTGCCGCACCTCAGGTCGGCGTGGACAAGAGATTCTTTGTCGTGGGTCTTCCCGACGGCACAAAGAAAGAGTTCATCAACCCTCAGATTACAGGAACATCAGTTGAGACCAGTCCCTACGAAGAAGGCTGTCTGAGTCTTCCGAATGTGTATCACGAAGTAATCAGACCTTCCAAGGTCATAATCAGTGCTCAGGATATGAACGGTAATCCGTTCACTCTCAAAGCCTCAGGTCTCATGGCCCGTGTGATTCAGCACGAGTACGATCATCTTGACGGAGTCCTTTTCATAGACCACCTCAGTGATGAGGAAAAGAGTAAGGTCGTCCGTGCCTACGAGAAAAAGAACCGCAGGAACAGACATAAATAAGATGGAAGAACACAGGATCCTTCTGGCGGGAACGCCTGACATAGCAGTGCCTCTTTTGAAAGCCCTCTGTGAGAACTTCAATGTTGTAGGGGTTCTGACCTCGTCTGATAAGAGAGTGGGCCGCTCTGACAAGCTTGTTCCAAGCCCGGTCAAGGCCGCCGCCATGGAACTGGGTCTTCCTGTTTTGCAGTTCGATACAATCAGAACCGAAGCAAGAAACGCAGTAAAAGAGCTGGGAGCCGATACTCTCATCTCCTTTGCCTTCGGAAGAATCTTCGGGCCAATGTTTCTGAGCCTCTTTCCGAAGGGACGCTTTAATGTTCATCCATCGGCTCTTCCACAGCTTAGGGGGCCATCGCCTGTGCAGTTTACCATAGACCAGGGCCTGAAGTTTGCCGCGATCTCTCTTCAGGACATAGGGCTTGCCATGGATGAAGGCGATATCTGGGGTGTTCACAGCTTTCCTTTGGATGGAAAAGAGACAAACCAGAGCCTGACAGAGAAAGTGGCAACAGAGGTAGCTTCCTTTGTGCCGCCTCTTTTAAAGGAGATATTCGAAGGATCTGTCAAACCTGTTCCGCAGATGGGAGAAGCCTCCTACTGCACCATGATTGACCGCCAGTTCGGAAAACTGGATTTCGGTAGGGACGTTAAAAGCCTTCACGCAAGAGTCAGATCCTGTTATCCGTGGCCCAAGGCATGGGCGCGCGTCAACGGCACCGATATTGCCATAACCGGTGTATGGGGAGGTTTTTCAGACCTTGAAAACCTTGAAAGCCCCGAAGCTATAGAACCGGGCAAGGTAGTTGCCTTCAGAAAAGACAGGGGAATAGGTGTGTGTTGCGGTGATGGCATTCTCTGGATCACATCACTTCAGCTTCCTGCAAAGAAGGAGCTTGACTTCAAGGCCTTTGTGAACGGCAACCGTTGGATTTTGGAGTCCAGGTTCGAATAATGAGCTGTCCTTACAATTCATATTCAGAGAGCCTCAGAAAAAGATACGGAAGCAG
>JAGBRG010000077.1 GCA_017632495.1 Spirochaetales bacterium | reverse complement strand
CTACTGAAGTATGGCAGTATGCCATGAAGCGCTTCAGTGACTGGGCCGCAGAGGATAACAAAAGGCTCTTTCTGCGGGATTGTGTGTAATTTGCAGAGTTTTGCAAGATTTGCAAGATTTGCAAGGTGTGCAAGATTTGCAAGGTGTGCAAGATTTGCAAGATGGGCAAATCTCAGACAGAACGAAGCTCTTTTATTCTCTTGATTATTCTGTCTATGTCAGCGTGGGTCAGAACCGGGTTAAGGAGGGTGAACTTAAGCATGACGCGTCCGTCCTTGGTTGTCTGTCCTATGACGGTTCCTTCTTCCATGAGGCGCTTACGGATGTTTTTGTTGGCCTCGTCTCCGTCAGTGACGGCAAAGACCACCGAGCTTATCTCAGGCTTTACAGGAGCAATGAAGGCCGGGTCCTTGATGAGACACTCAAAGAAGTAGCTTGCGTTTCCTACGGCTGTATCGACAATGGAGGCAAAGCCGTCACGGCCGCGGGTGCGGAAAGCCATGAAGACCTTCAGCGCGTCAAATCTTCTTGTGGTCTGAAGGCTCTTGTCAACAAGGTTGATGTAGCCTTCCTCTTCGTCCTCCTCGCGGTTGAGGTAATCTGCGTGAAGCTCAAAGCACTCCTGAAGGCTCTTGTCTCTGAAAAGAACAACTGAGCATGAGATGGGAAGAAGGAACATCTTGTGAAAGTCCACAGTGACACTGTCACAGATGCCAAGATTTCCCATGCGGCATTTATACTTGTCGCTCATGACAAGGGCGCTTCCGTAGGAGGCATCGGCATGAAGGAACATGCCGTACTTGTCGCAGACTTTTCTCATCTCGGCGACATCGTCGATCGAACCGTAGTCAGTGGTTCCGATCGTGGCAACGGCACAGAACGGCAGAAGGCCGCTTTCGATGTCCTGTTTGACCATCATCTCAAACTTTTTTATATCGACCTTGCAGTTTGCGTCTACCGGAAGCTTTCTTACAGCCTCGTAGCCAAGTCCCATCACATGACAGCTTTTCTCCATGGAAAAGTGAGAGACTTCCGATGTGTAGAGCCGTAGCTTTGCGTAGCATGAGGGAAGGCCCTTTTTCTTAACATCGTGGCCTAGCTTTGTATTGCAGAACCAATCGCGCGCTGCAATCAATGCACCCATGTTGGACTGCGTTCCTCCGGAAGTGAAGGTTCCGTCGGCCTTAGGACCGAATCCGAAAAGCTTAACAAGGCCGTGGATCATGGCTTCTTCTATCTCAGTTGCAGCAGGACCCTGGTCCCAGCTGTCCATGCTGTCGTTGAATGTTCCTATTATCAGCTCGGATGCTATGGTCTCGGTAAGAGCAGGTGCGTGAAGATGTGGCATGTAAAGAGGCGACCATGTGCGAAGAAGATGCGGCATGATGTTCTTTCTGACTGTTTCCAGAGTTTCTTCAAAGCCTGTTCCGTGTTCGGGAAGGAATCCCAGATCCTGAATTTGGGATCTCAGTTCGTAGACGTTCTTGCCGGAGTATGCGGCGTTATCGTCAAAAGATGTGATGATCGCATCAGTGGTCTGCTCGATCATGCTTCGGAACGTCTGCTTGACTTCTTTGTCAGCGGACAGAATGACAGGTGTTTTTCCCTTCATTTCCGACTCCTTCCAAAGTGATGGTGCTTAAAAGGCAGATACCATGATAACAGCAATCGGGGATGTAGGCCACCAAAAAAAATAAATGTTTGACCCTACCCTGATATAAATATATAGTTGGGATTACACCGCAGTTATCAAAAGCTTCAGGAGGTGCGATATGATGGATTTCATTGTTAGTGTCAACGATTTCATCAACGGTATCGTTTGGGGTGTACCGATTATGGTACTGATTTTGGCAACCGGACTGT
>JAGBRG010000076.1 GCA_017632495.1 Spirochaetales bacterium | reverse complement strand
GTCTCTGAAAAGGTCAAAGGCTTTTGGTTTGTAAAGAACGAAGACGGAAGTTTTTCCGAGCATGAGGTGACGGACATCAGTTTGTATGACACGGAAGACACCTCAAAACTTGTGTGGTTCACCGTCCCAAAGGCAACGGGAAAGGCTGTCTGGCTTCATCCGTATATCACGGACAATCTGGATGTAAGAGTCATATCTTACAACACGCCTGTTTATTATGAAGGGCGTTTTGTGGGTGTCATAGGAATTGAGCTTGACTACTCGTTCATGGCAGAGATCGTGGACAACATCACGCTCTTTGAAAACGGATATGCATTTGTCAACGATGCCGAGGGAAATCTGATCTATCACCCGCACATGGATGTCCTTTCCATGGAGAGACTTCCTGATATTCCGCTGGGTATTGTCAGCGACAGCGAGATCACCCACTACACATATGAGGGCGTGAAGAAGATTCTTGCAAGCCGCACCTTGGTAAACGGGGACCACCTGAATGTCGCAGTTCCCATGCGGGAGATAAACGAGCGCTGGCAGGTCTGGATCAATGCCATGATTTTGTCATTCAGCATCCTGACACTGGCCCTGATTCTGTTCTTCAGACGCTACACAAAAAAAATCACCAAGCCCCTGATTGACCTGACGGATGTCGCCGAGCAGATAGACCAGGGCAACTATAATGGCAAGCTTGATTACAAGGGTGACGATGAGATAGGAATACTTACGCGCACCTTCAGCCGCGTCACATCGAACCTGAAAAAATACATCACAAACCTCAATGACCTGGCCTATGCCGATGCCCTTACGTCCTTACACAACAAGGGCGCCTTTGACATCTGCACAGACAATATCCAGAGCCAGATGGATCAGGATAAAAAGAACATCGAGTTTGCCGTATGCATCTTCGACTGTAATTCACTTAAGGTCGTCAACGATGAGAACGGACACGAGAAGGGCGACATCTATCTCAAGGAGACAGCTGGTGCAATCTGCTCCGTCTTTGAGCACAGCCCGATTTTCAGAATCGGAGGAGATGAGTTTGCAGCCGTTCTGCGCGGCTCGGACTATGACAACAGAGATGCCCTGATAAAGAAGTTCGACAGGCTGTGCAGTGCAAAGCGCAAAGCATCGTCAGAAGCTTGGGAGCAGCTTGATGTGGCCCGCGGAATGGCCGTCTATGACCCGGATGAGGATGATTCGGTAAACGAGGTAATAAGACGGGCCGACAAGAACATGTATCAGAACAAGTTCAGCGGAAAGAAACAACGACAAAAAAAGGCTGTTGATTGAAAGAAAGTCTTGCTATAATATGCTGGGATAAGATGGAAGTTAAACATATTTTAGAAGGTTTTATCCTATCGGAGGAAGTTTTTTGAGCGCAACAAGACTGCCGTTCGGCATCATACTCTTCGCTCTGGCTGTGGCGCTGCTTATATGCAGCTTCAAGGCCCGTAAATCGCCCAAGGCAATGGGAAAACCGGTCTCGACCATGATCGGTTCTCTGATTACGCCTGTTTTGGGCAACATGATTATAATCGTTTCCTCCAGCTACAGACTTTCCCTCTTCGGTTGCTATGCCTACTACATAGGAATGGACTTTGTCATGCTGGCTCTGATTCGTTTCACCGCAGCGTACTGCCACCTTAAGTGGAATAGCCGTCTCAGACAGCTGGCGCAGCTTGTTCTGATTCTTGATATCATCTCTCTTGCTCTTAATCCTATTTTCAGACATGCCTTCACGGTAGAGGCCATCATTGTAGAGGGCAGGGACTACTACCGTCTGATTCCGTTTGGCGGACAGACGATTCACAGAGTGGTGGACTACGGAATTCTTGCAATCTCCATTCTGATTTTCATCGTCAAGCTGATTGACTCACCCAAAATCGAGTCCGAGCGCTATTCGGTCATTCTTCTTACGATGCTGCTTACCACTGTCTGGGAGTCGGCATACATCTTCTCAAGAGCTCCTGTGGATAGGTCCATGGTAGGATTCGGAGTCTTTGGTCTTCTGATTTATTATCTTTCATTGCATTACAGGCCGCTTAGGTTGTTAGACAGCATTCTTGCACAGATGGTGTCCCAGCTTCCCGAGGCCATGTTCTTCTTTGACTCCTCGGGCCAGTGCTTCTGGGCAAACGGGCCCGGAATAAAGCTTGCAGAGCTTGACGGGGTCAACTTTGAGCCTGCCTATCTGAAACTCAGGTCCATGTTCGGCTCGGAGTTCAACATCAATGACTCTGACAGACACACCGTCTATTCGAACGAATCGAAGAAAGGCTATGTCCTTCAGCGCCAGATTGCAAAGGATGCAAAAGGTCGCATGATAGGCTCGTTTCTGAGTGTACGTGACAACACCGAGGAGCAGGATGCGCTTAGGGAGGAAATCTACAAGGCCACTCACGATGCTCTGACACAGCTTCATAACAGAGCAGGGTACAACTTCCTTCTTACAACGCTTGATCTGTCTAAGATCTACCTTCTGGTGATAGACGTAGACTCTTTCAAGAACATCAACGACACCTACGGTCATGAGGTGGGAGATCTGGTTCTTCAGAAGGTTGCAAGGACAATCAAGAGCAATTTCCGCACGGACGATTATGTGTGCAGAATCGGCGGAGACGAGTTTGTAGTTCTTATTGCCAACGCAACGGAAAGCCAGAAGAAGACCATTACAAGCCGCGTCACAAGAATCAACAAGGATCTTGCCGATACATCCGATAAGCTTCCCGCCATCTCCGTCAGTGTCGGAGCTGTCATGGGATCTGAAGGTGTAGAGGCCAAAGAGCTGTTTGAAAAAGCTGACCGGGCACTTTATGAGAGAAAACGCAACGGTAAAAACGGCATAACTTTTTCTCCGACAACGGCCTATTGATAAATTTTTCTAAATATATAAAATATTTTCAGGTATGAGTAAGAAGAGGAAGGATCACAAAGGCGTCTCATTAAGAACGGTGTACACAATCATCATTGTCGCTGCCGTTGTTATTTCATCCTTGGTT
>JAGBRG010000075.1 GCA_017632495.1 Spirochaetales bacterium | reverse complement strand
ATCTGGAATACAAGTAGGTTCCCATGACCGTTGCCAACTTCGTTGGTCTTGTTGAGGGAGAGCTGAATCTTGAAGACCCTGGAGAGAACTTCTATGAAGGTCTTAATTTCCACAGAGTCGTTGATAATTTCATGATTCAGGGCGGATGCCCCAAGGGCGACGGCACAGGCGGACCCGGTTATTCCTTCCCGGATGAGTTTGATGAGACCCTTCGTCATGACGGCCCATGTGTCCTGAGCATGGCAAATGCAGGCCCAGGAACCAACGGAAGCCAGTTTTTCATCACTCACGTGAAAACTCCGTGGCTTAATGCCAAGCATGCGGTGTTCGGAAGGGTTGTAGAAGGCCAGGATGTTGTGAATTCAATCAAGCAGGGCGATAAGATCAACACAATCACAATCGAGAGAATCGGAGAGGATGCCAAGAACTTCAAGGTAACCAAGCAGATTTTCTCAGATTTGGTCGAAAATGCCGCAAAAAAGGCCATGGAGCGCAGAAAAGCAGAGATTGAGAAGATTGAAGCTGAAATCTCTAACCGCTTTCCCAACACCGTTAAGACCCCAAGCGGACTGCAGTATGTAGTTCTTAAGAAAGGCGACGGCAAGGGATGCCCGAAATACGGACAGACGGTCACCGTCCATTACACAGGAACTCTTTTGGACGGCAGGATGTTTGATTCTTCCGTTCACAGAGGACAGCCTGCAAGCTTCCAGATCGGACAGGTAATAGACGGCTGGAACGAGGCTCTTCAGACAATGTCCAAGGGCGAGAAGAGAACCCTCATCATTCCGCCTGAGCTTGGATACGGCGTACACGGATATCCCGGAATCATTCCGCCGAATTCATACCTTATTTTTGACGTCGAGCTGCTTGATTTCTGATAGTAAGTACGACTGACAAATAGAACCTGCAACACAATTGAAATATTCGTATCCGAATAGAGAAATCGCTGTTGCAGGTTTCATTTTTCTATGCTTATTCTGAAATTGTAAGGAGTCCTTAATATGAAGAGCACAACCCAGTTTATTTGTTCACAATGCGGATATACAAGCCCTAAATGGCTTGGACGATGCCCGGACTGCGGCTCATGGAACTCCTTTACAGAAGAGAAGATAGAAGAAAAGAAGAGTCTTAGTAAGGAGTCCTTACAATGCTCTTCCACAACGCTTTCCGCTGTAGCGTACGAGTCTGAGTTCCGTTTTGAAAGCGGAATCTCGGAGCTGGACAGAGTCTTAGGCGGCGGAATTGTGAGATCAAGCTCTGTTCTGGTCGGAGGGGAACCCGGAATAGGAAAGTCCACACTGCTTTTACAGGTTGTCGCCAGCTGCTCGGCGCGGCGCAAGGTTTTGTATGTATCCGGAGAGGAAAGTGCAAGTCAGGTCCGTCAGCGTGCAGAGCGTCTGGGTCTTGGACTTGACGGAATAAACATCTTCTGTGAAACAAAGCTTGAAAAGATTCTCTCTGTCATCAAGAACGAAAAGCCTCAGATTGCCGTCATAGATTCTCTTCAGACTTTGGCAACCGATGAGCTTTCATCCGTGGCAGGATCTGTTACCCAGATCAGAAACTGCTGCATGGAAATCACTGCTCTTTGTAAAGCCATAGGAACGGCCGTGTTCTTCATAGGTCATGTCACAAAAGAAGGAACTCTTGCAGGGCCAAAGATCATCGAGCACATGGTAGATACCGTTTTATACTTCGAGCAGGCATCGATGGGAGTCAGGCTCATCAGGGCGGCAAAGAACCGCTTCGGTTCTGTCGATGAGATTGGAATCTTCACAATGACTTCTTCGGGCCTTGAGGGCGTAAAGGATCCTGCAAGCTTCTTCATTTCTGAAAGAACGGGAACAACGCTTCCGCCCGGAATTTCCTATACCGCCATAACAGAAGGAAGCAGAACCTTCCTTGTGGAGCTTCAGGCTCTTGTTGTGGAGGCAAAATCGGGCTATAGCCGCGTTTATTCTGACAAGATAGATTCCTCAAGGGTTCTGCGTGTCTGTGCGATTTTAGAGCGCCATGCGGGCATCAGGCTGGGAGACAAGGATATCTATGTGAACGTTGCCGGTGGAATAAAGGTCAGCGAAGTTTCCGTGGAACTTGCTCTGGCTCTGGCTCTGTGGTCCGCTTACAGTGAAACAGAGCTTCCTGCCAAGATGCTGAGCTTCGGCGAGCTTTCCCTTGCCGGAGAGGTCAGGCCTGTTAACTACGGAGACAGGCGTCTTAAGGCAGCCTCCGAGATGGGCTTTGACAAAGCCATGGTTCCGGCCTCAATGCACTTTGAGAAAAACAACATACTTCTTAAGAGATGCCAGAAGGTACGTGACGCCTTTACTTTAAAGTCAGCAAACTAGGTT
>JAGBRG010000074.1 GCA_017632495.1 Spirochaetales bacterium | reverse complement strand
GTTTCTCTTTGTTCCCGATTCTGGCGACTTTGCTGGCTCTGTTTTGCAGGGGAATTCTGAAATCCAAGACCACATATTGAACAACTTCGTGGAATTAAATGTTTAGTTGACTCTTTTTGGTTACTTTTTGACTTATTATTTTTTATATTTTTGTTAGATATATCCACGAACCACTGGAAAAGGAAAAACGGAGGGAAAAATGAAACGGTTACTTCCTATTATTCTCATAATAGCTATGGCGATCGGTCTTGTTTCCTGTAGCCTTGAGGACGTAGGCGGCTTCATGGGCTTCATGAGCAAGAATGTCTATGGCATCAAGGCAAACATGCAGGATGTCAAGGACGCAACCAAGAAGATTGATGATGCAGTCTTGGAAGACGAAGATGGAAACATCATCATCGATTTGGATCAGGCTGCAAAAGTAATTGATAATATCGGAGACATCACAGCTTCTCCGCAGAAGAAGGAAGAGTTCCAGAAACAGCTTGCTGAGCCTGTTGCAGAAGGCAAGGGTGAAGAGGTACAGGCGGCCCTTCAGGACTCAATTGAAGTAGTCAAAGGAACATTACCTAATCCTGACGATATTGAAGACGAGAAGGCAAAGGATGTTGTTAATTCCATCTCTGATATTCTTCATAAGGCAAAGGAAAGCATCTCCGACAATCCTACAAAGGGTGATCTTGCAACTGTAGCTGTCATTAATGATATGGCTAAACTTGCTATAGAAATTGCAGCCGATCCTGAAATGGTAAATGACCCTGACAAGGCTGTGAAAGTTGCTGACAGAGGTCTTTCAGCTTTGAATACACTCAAGGTTGTTTCGGAAGTCGCAGGTGTCAACCTTCTTGAAGGAATTGATGTTTCTGCAATGATGTCCGATCTTGGAAAGTCCAGAGACGGAGAGGATGATGATCTTCAGAAGTACTTTGCAATGGCTTCAAAGAACGTTGCAAAGCTTGTAAGCCTCATCACAAAGGACGGAAAGCTTGATATCGGTGAAGATAGTAAATCCGGTAAATATTACTGGGTTCTCTCACAGGCCCGTGCCGTAATGGCATCCTATGAGCTGATGGCAAAGCCGTACATCAGCAAAGACAAGGATATAGAGAATCTTGATACTATCTTCACAGATTCCAGAATCAAGAGGAATCTCACCCCGGATGATCTGATTCTTTATTTTGAGTGTGTGATGATGACAACTTCCCAGAATGTCAAAGTATTTGATGAAGAGCGAAAAGAGTATGTTCACTGGGATGATGAGTTTAAGAGCTTTATTGACAATAACTATGATGCCCTGATGGATTTGGGAAACAGGTCCAAGGATATTACTGACTACCTTGATAGTAATCCATTAATGAAGGATTTGGCCGAAAAGGCAATGGACGAAGTAACTAATAAGGATGAGTCTTGGAACAAGCTCGGAACTATTGCTGTTCTGATTGCAAAGGCAAACTGGGACAAGTTCCTTCTTGAGGTTGCGGGTGTTTCGACGTTCTCAGAACTGGTTGAGAATATGTGATGAAGGGGAGGAATGGTAAAATGAAAAAAGTATTAATCGCAATTCTGGCCCTTCTTGTGGCCTGCACGGCAGTTTTTGCTACTGAGACTGAGCCTGTTGTCAGATATGATGAAGATCCGAACTATGCTCTGAACTTCGCATTCCAGCCGACTCTTTCAAGATACAACGCAATGGGACAGAGCGGTCTTGCCCTTCAGACAAGACTGGACAGCTTCTTCTCAAATCCGGCTTCTCTTTCAAAGAGAGGATTCGCACTGAGCATCCCAAGTGTTTCTGTTACAGTCTACAACCTTGAGAAGATGGTCAATGACCCTGAGGCCGTTGATATTTTCAACAGACTGATCAAGGGTCAGACAGAAGACTCCGACATGGCAACATTGGCCACCAAGTTCCTTGAGAACCTCGGAGCCGGTCGCAGCCTTGTCGCCAAGGTTGATGCAGGTGTTGCTATGAAGCTCGGTATTTTGGGATTCGGAACAAATGTCCAGGTTAAGTTCCATGGTCTGAACTACGGAACAAGTATCGCTTCCCAGAAGCTTATTCCTGAAGTCAATGCGGCCCAGACCGTTGCATTCGGACTGAAGCTCATTGATACAAAGAACCTTTCACTTTCAGCAGGCGTTTCCGTACACGGTGTCTACAAGGCCTACTACAAGGGAATCGCAGCAGAGACAATTGCTCCTCTTATCAACGGC
>JAGBRG010000073.1 GCA_017632495.1 Spirochaetales bacterium | reverse complement strand
CTCGGAGCCCCTGTTTTCATGTTGCTCCTAAGGAGAAAACGCCGTGGATGAGATAATCAGAATCAAGGACCTTTGCGGCGGATATGCCGAAAATCAGGTAATCAAAAACCTCTCCCTTGATATTTCAAAAGGCGGTTTTACCGCAATCGCAGGGCCTAACGGAGCGGGAAAGAGCACCCTTCTCAAGTACCTCATAAAGGAACTCGGATGCCCCGAGAGCACAGTTTTTATTGAAAACCGCGACATCAGACAGATAAGCCAGCTTGAGATTGCAAGACTTGTAAGCTTTCAAGGTCAGTATGTTCCAAAAAGCGAGGAATTTACCGTACGCGAGGCTGTGGCCCTGGGACGATTCTCATACGGCGATGTGGATAGAAATACGGAAGAAGTTGAAAAGGCGTTGAAGCTCTGCAGGATAGAAGGTCTTGCCGACAAGTACGTAACAAGAATTTCCGGCGGAGAATTCCAGCTTGCGATGCTTGCCAGAACCATATGTCAGAACTCGGATATCCTTGCCTTGGATGAACCTATAAACAACCTTGACCCAAGGCATCAGATCATGCTAATGGACCTTTTGAAAGATCTTTCAAACAAAGGAAAGACAGTACTTTGTGTGATGCATGACCTAAACGCGATCCTTCGAAGCTGCGACAAGTGCATCATCTTAAAGGATGGGACAATATTTTCTTACGGTGAAACAAAATCAGTTCTGACAGAAGAGAATATCAAGACAGTGTATGGAATAGATGTTCAGATAATCGTCCATCAGGGAAAATCCGTGATTCTTTTCAAGTGAAGGTTTTCAGCCTCTTTCCTTTCCTATTTCCCTGAGCATCCTGTTATAGCCTCTGGATTCAACGGCATCTTCACTTACTCCGGTAATGGAAAGCACTTTCCTAAGCGTCTTGTCGGCTGCCTCAAAGTCAAAGTTCTCAAGGCTTTCCGGACAGATTTCCATCTCAAGATACCAACCCAGGAATCTGATGTCTAAAAGCTCAATATGGATATCAAAGCCATCAAGGCTGACCATGTATCCGTAGCCCTTCTTCCACTTGAGCCTGCACACCTGGAGCCCTATTCCACTGCAAAATGATAGGATTCTGTCCCACTGGGAGTCCGGACAACGGAATTCAAGCTCCTGATTCTCCTCAGTACCTTTTTCAGTCTTGGTCTTGGATGGTTTGGCGGTAAAAAGGACATCCGGTCCGTCTGCATTCATCTCACGTCTGGTTCTGAAGATAGGATCTCCGTCTTCTGTGTTGGACCAGTAGATGTCGAACTTGCTTGTGCTGCCAAGATCCTTCACATCGGGTATTGCAAGTATCGAGCTTCTGACCCTGTCCAGATCGCTCTCATTTACGCGGGCCTTAAGTTCAATCTCGTATGCCACCCGATGCCTCCTGTCAGTCCTTCCACGGGAAGATCATTCCCTTGAAGCTTCTGGGACCGACCAGCTGTCTTTCCTCATAAAGAAGATCTTCCCAGTTGAGGTCCTTCTTTGTGCAGTCCGGATTAGCTTCCAAAAAGTCATACTTGAGCATGAGAAGCTTTACGGTATCCATTCTGGAAAGGGAAATACCTGCAACACCCGGAATCATGAATGCTGTAAGAATCGTCAGAGCTAGATCTATGATTGTTCTGAATGCAAGGAAGAAACTGGTTCCGAGATTGTCGGCAACAAGGATGAAGCTCTTTTTGAAGGTCTTGAAGGCTCCGTCTGCCTCCATGTGAAGGCAAAGCGGGAAATAATACTGAAGAGCAAGAACCACAATGACTGTCATCCAGAACAGCATCATTCCCATGATGAGGCCGAAGATGTTTTCGAAGGCCAGATAGAAAGGAATTCCGTAAAGGCAGATCAGAACAAGAACAATCAGAACTACGAAATGAAGGACAACATGTCCGAAATGGAATCTGAATGCATCCTTAACAGCCTTGAAGCCACCCTTCTTGTTACGGCTGTATCCGAATGTGATTGAACTCAGATACAAGGAATAACAGCTGAAAAAGAAAACAGCAAAGGCAGAAATTGCAAAGAAAAGACCCATATTCACATCAATAAACAGGGTTCCCAAATATAAAAGTCCCAACGGAGCCACAATGCAGAGGCTCATCAGAACCAGCATGAGCAGATTGTCCCAAATATCGAAAAAAACCTTCTTGAACAGAAAACCAATCATAAGAAAAATTTACTATCAAGTCCTTTTCATGACAACCACAAATAAGAGATTTTATTCGAAAATAATGTAAACAGGGGCATGGTCGGAACCAAGAATCTGGGAATGAATTCCTGCCTCCTTCACCCTGCTTTCGGACTTTGTCGACACAAGCCAGTAATCGATTCTCCAACCTGTGTTGCGTTCTCTTGATTTGAAGCGGTACGACCACCAGCTGTATGCATCCTTGAGATCCGGATAAAACATTCTGAAAGTATCCGTAAAGCCACTTTCAAGAAGCTTGTCAAAGCTCTGTCGCTCTTCGATGGTAAAGCCTGCATTTCTGAGATTGGTTTTGGGATTCTTAATGTCTATCTCCTTATGGGCAACATTCATATCACCGCAGATAAGGACTGTTTTCTTTTTATCAAGCTCTTTGACATATTCTCTGAAATCAGCATCCCACTGAAGCCTGAAATCAAGTCTTGCAAGCTCATCCTGGGAATTGGGAGTATAGACATCCACAACATAGAAGTCTTCAAACTCAAGGGTGCACACCCTTCCCTCGTTGTCGGAGCCGAAAGAAACAGACAGAGGCTCTTTCTTTGAGAAAACAGCCGTTCCTGAATAGCCTTTCTTCTGGGCATAGTTGTAGTAGCAGTGATAGCCGCCAAGATCCAGGTCAAGCTGGCCTTCGGAAAGCTTGATTTCCTGAAGGCAGAACACATCCGCATCCTGTGCTTTGAAATAATCCAAAAATCCCTTACCAAGAACTGCTCTGAGTCCGTTCACATTCCAGGAAATGAGTTTCATCAGCCCTCCGTTTATGTGCAAGTGCCATATAGTTACGATTTACTAGTATATATTAATACACATGTTGACCTTGCGTGTTAAGTAATGATACCTTAGTCAAGGAAATTTATTACTACAGGGAGACAACTCCTTATGGCAAAAAAACAGAAGGGTGAAAAATACGACGCATATCTTGTCAAAAACATCGACCCACTGCAGCAGTTCATGCTCAGCCTGCTGGGAAACAGAACAGAAAACGAGGCTGTAGCCCATTTCGACATTGAAATGTCTGCCCTTGACCAGTACATCAAGAACAAAAACGACCAGAATCCGGAATACAAGTACACATTCTTCCATGTCTTCTGCGCAGCTTTAGGCAGAACAATCGCGGAAAGGCCCAGAATGAACTACTTCATCAGAAACGGACGCTTCTATGAGAGAAAGGAAATCTCAATCGCAGCAATTGCAAAGAAGCAGAAGAAAGACGGAGCAGAAGAAGGCCTGATCATGATGCGCTACCACAAGGACGATGACAGATCACCTGTTCAGCAGATGCATGAGTCCATCTGCAAGCAGGTCTTCCATATCAGAAGCAGCGAGGAATCACATGATGACACAACCAAAATCATGCAGAAGCTTGTCAACCTCCCCCGCTTCATCTACAACCTGGTAGTAAAGTTCATTCTCAGCTCGGACAGAAAGGGAAAGCTTCCCAAGGACCTTGCTGACGCAAATCCTTATTCAAAGACATGCTTTGTTTCGAACCTCGGTTCCATCAAGATGGATGCACAGTATCACCACCTTACAAACTTCGGTTCAAACTCTTTCTTCGCAATAATCGGAAGGAAGGAGAAGAAGCCTGTCTTCAAGGATGACGGAACATTCGAGATGAAGGAGTTTCTCCCCATTTCGTTCACAATTGATGAGAGAATCGGTGACGGCGTATATTTTGCCAACACCATCAAAATATTCAAGGCCTATATGATGCGCCCTGAACTTTTGGATCTTCCTGCAACACAGAGCGTGGATATCCGCCCTGTTGAGGAAGAACTCGGACTTTGATTTTTGGAGACAGCTATGAAGTATTCAGCAGAAGAAATAAAGATCGCACCATGGCTTAAGAGCTACGGTGATGTGGCATTTCACCTCAACTACCCTGATTTTTCAATGAGCGAGGCTCTTTTTGAGAGCGCACGCAAGTACCCGAATCAGGTAGCACTTACTTTCCAGGAAAGGGACACCACCTATGCACAGCTTGTTCCTCAGATTGTCCAGGCAGAAAAAGCCTTCAGGGCTATCGGAATCAAGGAAGGCGATGTAGTTACAGTCTGCATGCCCAACGTTCCTCAGACGGTCGTAAGCCTCTATGCAATCAACGCAATCGGTGCTGTTGCAAGCATGATCCATCCCCTTTCAGCGGTCCATGAGATTGCCTTCTATCTGAAAGAGGCCCAAAGCAGAACCCTCATAACCTTGGATCAGTTCTATTACAAGGTAAAAAAGGTTCAGGAGCTTGTCGAGCTGGATCACGTAATCATCGCCAGAGTCTCCGATGCCCTTGGCTTTGTCAAAGGAACTGCCTATAAGCTCATCAAAGAGCGCAAGTTCGAGAAGTTCACAGAGAATTCAAAGCTCATCACCTGGAAGACCTTCCTAAGCAAGTCAAAAGAATGTGATGTGGATCCGTCTGTTGCAAAGAAGGGAAAAGACCTTGCCGTTATCCTCTTCTCAGGCGGAACAACAGGTGTAACAAAGGGTATCAAGCTGACCAACCTCAACTTCAACGCCCTTGCCATGCAAACCGGAACCATGTGCAACAAACCTATTACAGGTATGACAATGCTTGCTGCAATGCCCATGTTCCACGGCTTTGGCCTGGGTGTCTGCGTACACACTCTCATGTTCTGGGGCGGACGCAGCGTTCTGGTTCCGCAGGTCAGCGTCAAAGGCTATTCAAAGCTTCTTAAGACAGCACAGCCGAACTACATCGCAGGTGTTCCGACCCTTTACGAGGGAATTACCAGAAACAAGGAAATGGACAATGTCAATCTGGCATGCCTTATGGGAGTCTTCTCAGGCGGAGACAGCCTCTCTGTTGAGCTTAAGAAGAAACTGGACAAGTTCCTTGCCGACCACGGAGCAACAGTCAGAGTCAGAGAGGGTTACGGAACAACAGAGTGTGTAACCGCAAGCTGCCTGACTCCCTACAACAAGGAAAAGGAAGGTTCAATCGGACTTCCCTATCCTGATACCTATTACAAGATCTGCAAACCGGGAACAACCGAGGAAGTTCCCTACGGTGAGGACGGTGAGATCTGCCTCAGAGGACCTTCTGTCATGCTGGGATACATCAACCATGAGGAAGAGAACAAGAATACCCTGGTCAAGCATGAGGACGGCTTCACATGGCTTCACACCGGAGACATGGGCTACATGGACGAAGAAGGCTTCATCTACTTCAAGCAGAGAATCAAGCGCATGATTGTCACAAGCGGATACAACGTATATCCTTCACAGCTTGAGAACATCATCGATGCACTTGACGAGGTCCAGATGAGCTGCGTCATCGGAGTTCCTGATCCGTATAAGATCCAGAAGGTCAAGGCATTCGTACAGCTCAGACAGGATATTAAGCCAAGCGATGAAATCAAACAGAAGATTCTCTCATACTGTAAGGAGAGAATCGCAAAATACGCCATGCCTTACGACATTGAGTTCCGTGAGCAGCTTCCGAAGACACTTGTAGGGAAAATCGCATACACGGTTCTTGAGAAAGAGGAAATGGAAAAGCTTAAGAAAGCACAGTAATCAGATAAGGGAGAACGTGATGTTGTTGTAGACAACAACGTCTCCCCCTACTTTTGTGCAGGCCTTCATCACTCCGTCCTGGGAGCAGATGATGGCCACGGAATTCTCTACCTCATGGGTGAAGCGATAGCCTGATCTGTGTCTTGTTCCGTTGTCGTTGAAGCGTTTTGTCCTATCAGGCTCATCATCGTTTTTAAGGAACCTCATGGAAGGCTCACGCTTTCCCATCTTATCCGT
>JAGBRG010000072.1 GCA_017632495.1 Spirochaetales bacterium | reverse complement strand
GAGGTAAGCTTTGCCAAGGAAATCAAGTATGAGACAACAAAGCTCAAATGGGATCTTTCGGCAGGCTATTCAACCAAGAATCTCAGCGTGGATGTCTCTCTTAATGCAGGCTATAACTTCGATCCTACTGAAAAGGGTGCGAAGAAATGGAATGATCCGTCAATTACAGTAAGCGGAACCTGGTCAAATACTCCGCAGGTTATTCCTGAGTATGAGATTGAGAGACTGAAGAAGATCTACGGCAACAACACAGCAGATTATCAGAGAGTTCTGAGAGATCTTACAAACAAGGCTCTTGTAAGGGAGATGATTGAGATTGAGCAGCTTGAATATGCTGTGACTCAGGCCCAGACTGAGTGGATCAATGCAGGAACAGAGTATTCAAAGAAGTGCGCTGATCTTCAGACTCAGATTGATGCCCATCTCAAGAACGTTGAGCTTTTCAAGATTAAATACGAAAGTGACAAGAAGGTTCTGGAGAAGAAAGAGAGTCTCTTCAAGGAAGGAAAGGCTACACAGGAAGAGTGTGTTGATGCCCTGGCTGCCGTAAAGCGTGACGAGCTTGAAGAAATCATCTTCAAGATGCAGGGTCTGATTCTCCATAACAAGATTGAAATACTCAATAAATAAAAGGGGAGAGAAATGATCAAGAAAACCCTAGTTTCAGTAGCAGTTGTCCTTACGGCACTGCTGCTACTTATTTCGTGTCAGTCGTCAAAGACATCAGGTAAGCTTCAGGGAAAGCCGTGGGTGAATTCAAATATCTACGACAACTGGCCTTCTGAAAAGCCAGCTCTGGAAGAGCACTATGAGCTTCATGTGAACTATGACAGTTACATGAAGGCCAAAGCTAACGGACTGACTCAGGAAGACCTGTACAGCAGATCCGATGATGTCCAGGAAGCTAAGCTTAAGGCTCTTATTTACGATACTACAAAGACTTCCGATGAGCTTGAGCTGATTCGTGCCTACTACAGGCTCTTTTCCGATTTTGATAAACGCAATGCCGACGGAAACAAACCTCTGGTTCTTTACAGAGACATGATCACAAATTGTACTAATATCAAGGAACTGTCGGCAGAGGTTCAGAAAGGCCTTGTCTTCGGAAATCCGCTTGCAACCATGTATGTGGATAAAGCTGCAAACGACCCGACAAGATATGGTGTAACGATAGATTTCCATCTTCCTATTTCCTCGCTGCTTAAACCGGATTACACTCCGGAAGACAAAGAGGATGTGAAAGAGTATCTTGCATATCTTCTTGAGCTTGCAGACTATGAAGCCGATTATGCAAAACATATCATCGATGTCCTTGAGGAGGTTGAGGTTAATGCTGCTTCCCTTGATGCTGAGTTCATGGAAAAGACATCAAATGAAGACGATGTTCTGATTATGACACTGGACGAGATTAAGAGTTTCTGTGAACCGCTTTATGACCTTGTCATCGGTCTTGGATTCTACTCTGAAGACGGGGACCCTGTTTGCTATACAGTCATGAATGCCGGCATTTTCTACGCCATTGATCAAATGTATCTTGATGACAATCTGGACATCTTTAAGGCAATCTATGTCACATCTATGGTCGGCTATGGCAAAACATTCATCGACATGGACACATATGTTCAGTTCATTGAGCTTGAAGAGGGTGAGCAGATTGAAATTGACGATGTAAGTTATGATTTTGTAAACAAATATCTTTCTGGTGCCGTTGATCAGGTTTACCTTGAGTTCGAGTTCCCCGAGGGGCTTAGAGATAAAATTATCGATCTTACCAAGAAGTATATCTCTGCCATGGAGAAGAGACTTGAAAACGAATCCTGGCTTTCTGCCGCTACCAAGAAGAAAGCTCTTGAGAAGATCAAAAACATGGTCTATGTCGTAGTTTATCCTGACGAGTGGCTTGATTACAGCGATCTTCTTGAACTTGTCCAGGACCACGATCAGTTCCTGCTTGATGCTGTTCTGTGCTGTGATGATTTCTACAGAAATTATAAGAACTCATTCCTTGGAAAAGAGATAGATAGAGGTAACTGGGTATTCACAAACAGAAAG
>JAGBRG010000071.1 GCA_017632495.1 Spirochaetales bacterium | reverse complement strand
GACCAATCTGCTGTCGGAGCTTTTGTGAATGTTCCCGTGGAAGCAACATTCTCTACCCAGTTATATGTGCAATCTTGTGCCGAGATGTCAGTTGCAAGGCAGGTGATTAAAGATAGGCTGGTACAGCCTGAGAACATTTCCGCATAGCAATCTTCTGTAAGAGTTGTGGCTGGAAGTATTGGTGCCTCTTCCAAACTTGTACAGCCAGAGAACATTTCCGAATAACAACCTTCAGCAAGTGTTGTTGCAGGAAGAATCGGAGCTTCTTTCAAGCTGGTACAGCCGTCGAACATTCCGTAATAACAATGGTAGAAGAGAGATGTAGAAGGAAGTTCCGGGGCGGATGTAAGGCTTGTGCAACCAGCGAACATGTTTAAGTAGCAGTCCTCAACCATTGTTGTTGCAGGAAGTGCCGGTGCCTTTTTCAGACTGGTACAGTTTTCGAACATGCTGTCGTAGCAACTATCGGCAAGTGTTGTAGCTGGTAATTCCGGCGCTTCTTCCAAACTGGTGCAATCAGAGAACATGTAATGAAAACAATAAGAAACCGCAGTTGTGGCAAGAAGATCCGGTGCCATTTTCAGATTTGAGCAGTCATTGAACATAGAAATGCAGCAATCATCAGCCAAAGTTGTTGCCAGAATTGTCGGAGCATCTTCCAGGGCGGTACAGCTTAAGAACATATATGCATAACAATGGTCGGCGAGCGTTTCAGCCGGAAGAATCAAATCTTTTGTCGGGTGACTGGTGATGAATTCATTTCCATAGAACAATTCGAAGAAAGAACATTCGAACACTTCAGTTTCTGTTGCAAAGTTTTCAGAATCGATCAGACTCATCACATTGCCATAGACATAGCAATCTTCATCACAGTTGATTGTGAAGTAATTATGCTGACTCAAATTATTGTCAAGCGTTCTGTAAAAACTGATTCTTCCATCAGCAGGAACTTCAATTGGAGTATCAAAAGGAGCCGCTGTTTTTGTTGCTCCTCCGTCCAGTGAATACAACACTGTACCCGGATTCCCTTCTTTTGTGAGAGTGACATGACCTGCTTCGGGGAACTCAAGGGTGAGGGGAATGTTTCTTGCATTTGCCTTTACTGTCACATTGCATGAGGCAGTCTTGCCTCCGGATACAGTTTTGACAGTGATTGTAGCAGATCCGGGATTAACTGCGGTGACTTTGCCGTTTGCATCAACTTTTGCAACGGACGTGTTGCTTGATGACCAATTGACACGCTTATCTGCTACGTCAACAGGGAAAACTGTTGCAACGAGAGTTTTCTCACTTCCTGTTGGGATTTTTGTGCTTTCTCTGTTAAGAGATACACCAGTGACCGGACTTTCAGGATCAAAGACATCGTCAACTGAGTTTTCACATGCCACGAAGGCAAGAAGAAGTAAGATTGAGATAAGTACTAAGAATACTGATTTCTTTGCCATGATTTTCCCATCCTGTGAATAATTTGCAAAAGCCAAACCAAGTCTAGACACCCCTGAGGGGAGTGTCAATCACAGGGCAAGAAAAACAATTAACATGGAATGGGTGCCTACCAGGCCTACCAAGCCTACCAAACCTATCAACCCTAGCAAAACTCTCCATTTTGGAGCAGAAAGGGCATGGGAAGGGCAGGGGTGCATTTTAGTAAAGAAAAAAGTACTAAAATTGTGGAACTTGTATTAAAATAATGAATTGTGTTTTTGGGTAAAGACATAAAGGGAGAATCCGGAGGAGCAAAGTGACCTGCCTAAGGTTCAGCCATAGAAGGTTAATTCATCTAGAAATCTTAGTTGCAATACTGGTGCTTGCCACAGTGGCGGTGCTGCCTGTTTCTGCACATGTGTTGGAGAACAATGGCAGCAAGCTGGTGCGCGTAGGCTGGTATGAATCGACATATAACACAATAGAGGACAACGGATTTCGCTCGGGCTATGCCTATGAGTACCAGCTGAAGCTCTCGGCATACAACGGCTGGACGTATGAGTATGTGGAGGGCTCGTGGCCAGAATTGCTGCACATGCTCGAGACCGGGGAAATCGACCTGATGAGCGATGTCTCATATACCCCGGAGAGAGAAAAATACATCTTGTACCCCGAATACCCCATGGGCGCGGAGGAGTATTACTTGTTCAGAGCCCCGGGAAACAGTGAGATTTCGGCGCTGGATGCCTCAACGCTGAACGGAAAGCGCGTCGGAGTGAATCTGGATAGCGTCCAGGCGGATTTCTACGCACAGTGGGAAAAAGAACACAATGTGAAGGCACAGATAATCTTGCTTTCCACCACCGAGGAAGAATCGCTTCAGATGCTTGAGAGAGGGGAGCTGGATGCATATGTCACGGTAGACTCGTTTCTGGCGCCATCAAGGGCAGTTCCTGTGTTCAAGGTGGGGTCCTCGGATTATTATTTTGCGGTGTCAAAGAGCAGACCGGATCTTCTGGAGGATCTGAACATGGCCATGAGCCTCATAGAGGACGAAAACCGCTATTACAACCTCCAGATGTATGAAAATTACATCAGAAAGACCGGAGCTACGGCGTTTTTGTCACCCACTGAGGCCGATTGGTATGCCAAGCACGGTCCGATCAGAATCGGATATCAGGATAACTATCTGGCATTCTGCGCCCAGGACAAGACGACGGGAGAGCTTATCGGAGTTCTGAAAAGCTTTTTGGATCTGGCATCGGACTGCATGCCCAATGCGCACATAGATTTTGTACCTGTGGCATATCCTACGGCAGAGGATGTCATGGAGGCGCTCAGAAACGGAGAAGTGGACTGCATGTTCCCTGTGAACCTCAGCGGCTATGAGGCTGAGATGCAGAACACTGTCATGACGCCGCCACTGGTGGATACCGAGATG
>JAGBRG010000070.1 GCA_017632495.1 Spirochaetales bacterium | reverse complement strand
GGGCGGTCTTGTCCATTATCTGTACTATGCCCTTCAGGGAGCTGTAATCGGAGTTCCTGTAATAGGAGCTTCGGGTGCAATCTATGCGCTGCTTTTCCTGTCTTCGGTTCTTTTCCCAAGTGCCCAGGTCCTGCTGTTCTTCATCATTCCGATCAAGATGCCTTATCTTGTGCTGTTCTACATTGCCATTGAGGTCTTCTCACAGGTCTACGGAATTGCAAACGGAGTGGCACATCTTCTGCATCTGACATGCATTGTCTTTGCATGGCTTTATGTCATGGTCAGATTCAGGCTTAATCCGATCAGAGTCTGGAAGGAAAATCTGTAATATTTAAACCGAGTGATAAAAATAGCAGTCTGCAGGACATGGTATGCGTCCTTCAGACTGCCTTGAGCAGTCTGGCGACCATACTTTGGGGTCTACAGACTGCCTCTTGTGCCGGATTAACGGCAATGACTGGATTAAAGACCGAGCTGCTTGAGGATTGTGATGATGTAAGGTCTCTTTTCGCGCCTTGCGTAGTCCATCACGTTGTGTCCCTGCCAGTCACAGATGGAAATGTCTGCACCGCAGGTGATCAGCTGTGAGAAGATTCTTGTGTTCTCGTTCTGAAGGACTGACATGATCAGCGGAGTCTCACCAAGGTAGTTTCTGGCATTGATGTCCGATCCTGCCTCTACAAGAGCCTCGATGATCTTGGGGTTGGAACACATGTTGGCTGCAAGATGCAGAGCGTTTGATCTGTACTTGGGCTCAACGGCAGCGATGTCTGCACCGTCCTTGAGCAGAGCCTTCAGGACAACAACGTGTGTGTTGTACTGTGCGGCGAGCATCAGAGGAGTGAGACCCCATTCGTTAGTGCAGTTGATCTCGGCACCCTGTCTGATCAGAGTGTGGATTTCATTTGCAGAAGATGAAGAGATTGCGGCTGCAAGCAGCTTTTTGTTAAGGGTTTTTTGCTTATTTGTCATACTCTTTAGCCTAATCCTTTTTTGGGAAGTGAAATATTAATTCGAATTATTTCAGAAAAACCATAATATGTAAAGAATCAGAGGCCCCGAAAAACCCAAAATTCCGAGGGTTTTACTATATTTCTCAATAAAATTTGCAAAATTAACAAAAAACCCTTCGGTCAAAAAACAAAGCCCACATCATACCCCTGAATGTGGACACAGACGGTGAAAGTCTAGTAAACTAAATCAAATGGAAGAAACCAGAAAGATACCGAACCTGATAAATATACTTCTCCTTGTTTCAATCATCTTCTCCTTCGGTGTGATAGTGATGTCAGCAAGCGGGACAGGAACCGATTATCTGGATCTGAAAGCCTCTCCGATTGAGGAAGTCTCAGACGGATGGGCAGTTTTAAGTGAAAACGGCGACATTGCCGATTTTGACAGATTCTTCAGACGCCTGAACACCAACGAGATTTCCCTGAGCAGAATCTTTGTTTTCTCCGATGACATTGAACAGAACACACTGAGCTTTGTGGCCTATAACTGTTCTGTAGAGGTCCTTCAGGATGGAAATTTGGTCTATTCAAGGGTCTTTGAGGATGAGGGTAGGTTCCTTGTTGTGGAATATGATGTCAGGTGTATTCTGAACGTCCGCCCGAACGAGGCATCAGAAGTTACGGTTCATATGAAATCCACATCTCCTATCACAGTCAGCCCGTTCTATTTCGGAAGTTCCGAGGACACTGTGATGGAAAGCATCAGGGATAATCTTATGATTATCGTCCTTGTGACGATTTTCATGACCATCATAGTCACCATGGCCATCATAGGGATTGTGGGAAGAAAGAAGTCAGTCCTTCCGAAGCCGTTTATCAACTTCCTGTTCTTTTTGGGTGTGTGCTCGATGTGGATGCTGATGAACGTAAGACTCCTTGTGAGCTTCGGCTTCAGTCCGGCAATGATGGGAATAGGGGCCTATGAGCTTTTCATGTTCCTTCCGCTGTCACTGAGCATCTTCATGTATTCGGCATTCAACAGGATGAGGGTTCTGGATTTTGCACTGTTTATTGCATCCTTTGTGAACCTGATTGTGATGAACATCCTGCACTTCGCCGGAATTGCAAGCCTGGTTTCTACGGCCATCACTACAATCACGATAATCGTAATTGGTCTTGTGATTCTGATGATTCAGTCCGTTGACGAGTTCCTCAAGGAAAAGAAGAGCCTTCTGATTGTGTTTATGGTGGGCCTTGTGTCGCTTGTAATCGGATCTGTGATGGAGCTTGTCACATATTTTGCCGAATACATTACGCGCTTTTCGCCGTTCTTCATCCTGGGACTTCTGATTTTCAACTTCTCCCAAATGACACTACTTTTCAGAAGATTCTTCGGTATCATCAACGAAGGCCGTCATGCAGGCGACTATCTTTCAATGGCCAAGACGGATATCCTGACGGGCCTTGGAAACAGACGAGCTCTTGAGATGTACATCACTGAGCTTGCAAACAGCCATCAGCCGTCTATCAGAGTTGGCTGCATTGTCTGTGACCTGAACGATCTGAAGATCACCAATGACCGCTACGGCCATGCAGCAGGCGATAAGCTTATCAAGGACTTTGCCCAGTGCCTGAAGGAGTGCTTTGAAAACAGAGGTATTCCGTTCAGAACAGGCGGCGACGAGTTCTACGTCCTTTTCAGCGATGTTGAAGTTGACATGTCTGCCTTGATGAGACGACTTCTTATTGGAATTGAAGGAACCGGCACAGACAGTGAGATCCGTATCTCATGCTCTCGCGGCTGCTACGCAGACTACGTGC
>JAGBRG010000069.1 GCA_017632495.1 Spirochaetales bacterium | reverse complement strand
CTACATCCTCATCGGAGGAATTCTGCGCAACATGGACGCAAACCTTGAGGAAGCGGCCACCGTTCTTAAGGCAAGCAGGTTCAAGATTCTGTACCGTGTAACTCTTCCGATCGTGCTGCCTGCTCTGGTATCAACCGTCCTGCTTGTCTTCTCAAGCAGTATCTCAAGCTTCACCGTTCCGTTCTTCCTGAACAAGAGCTCGATTAACAGCGGAAACAACTTCATAGCCAATTCCGTCCAGTTAAGAAGCCTGATCAACACAGGATTCACAAAGGGCCAGGGTTATGTTCTTGCCATCATCCTGATGCTGTTTTCGATTGTGATTCTCACAGTGAACAACTACATCACAGGAAGCAGAAAATCCTTCACAACCGTCACCGGAAAATCCGGCCAGGTTTCACTTGTGAAGCTTGGTAAGGCAAGAGCCCCCATTACCGTGGTTCTTCTGATTCTTGTCGGATTCTTTGCAATAGTTCCTATGTTCTCATTCGCAGCCGAAAGTCTTCTTGAGGTGCCGGGAGATTACTCTACACTGACTCTCAGATACTGGTTCTCATCCGAACCGTTTGAGGGCAGCAGCAAGGGTGATACCATAGGAATTCTCAGGAGTCTGTTCATGTGGAAGGCCCTTGGACGAAGCCTCCTTCTGTCCTTGATTGTCTCGGCAATAGCAGGAACCTTCGGAATCCTGATAGGCTATGCCGTTGCCAGAAAGCGCGGAAGCAGGGCGGCAACGATTGTATCGAACCTTGCGTTTTTGCCTTATCTGATTCCGTCAATGAGCTTCGGTGCCGTATACCTTGCCCTGTCATATACAAAGGGCTTTACGTGGCTTGACGGCTCCTTCATCCTTCTGATTCTTGTCGGATCGATCAAGTTCATGCCGTTTGCTTCCAGAACAGGAACAAGCGCCATGCTCCAGCTTTCCGGAGAAATAGAGGAGGCTGCAATAGTCATCGGAGTGCCTTGGTTCAAGAGAATGACCAGAATCCTGTTCCCGATTCAGAAGTCAAGTTTCATCAGCGGCTATCTGTTGCCGTTCATCTCCTGTATGAGAGAGTTGTCATTGTTCGTACTGCTTGTTCCGAGCTTCCAGACACTGGCCACCAGCATGCTGCAGGAGTACAGCAGAACAGGACTTACGCAGTCCAGTAACGCGGTCAACCTTCTTATAATCGTCGTCGTTCTGATCATTCAGTTCGTCGTCAACAAGTTGACCGGAGCAAGTATCGACAAGGGAGTGGGAGGAAATTGATATGCCGAAAATCGTACTTGAACACGTAACAAAAAGATTTCAGAAATTCACAGCTGTAGAAGACCTTAACATGGTCATTGAGGATAGAGAATTCATCATTCTGCTCGGACCTTCCGGATGCGGAAAGACCACCACACTCAGAATGATTGCAGGTCTTGAGACTCCGACAGAGGGAAGAATCACAATCGGTGATACGGTTGTCTTTGATTCAGAGAAGAACATCAACCTCTCGCCTGCAAAGAGAGACATAGGATTTCTGTTTCAGAATTATGCCCTGTGGCCCCATATGACGGTCCATCAGAACATCGCATTCGGACTTGAGAACCTCAAGTGGCCCAAGGCCAAAATCGACGAGCGCGTCAAGGAGATGCTTGCCATGCTCAAGATCGAGGAGTTTGACAAGCGCTATCCTGCAGAGCTTTCCGGAGGTCAGCAGCAGAGAGTCGCAATCGCAAGAACCCTGGCTCCAAAGCCAAAGGTACTTTTCATGGATGAGCCTCTGTCAAACCTCGATGCAAAGCTTCGTCTTGAGATGCGTATCGAGCTCAAGCGTCTTCACACAGACACCGATTCGACCTTCGTCTACGTCACCCATGACCAGCTTGAGGCCATGACTCTTTCTTCAAGAATCTGTCTTATCAAGAACGGCCTACTTCAGCAGTTCGATCCTCCGATGGAAACCTACTCGAACCCGGCCAACATCTTCGTTGCCGACTTTGTCGGAAACCCGTCGATGAACTTCATCCAGGCAAAGGGAAAGATCACAGGAGACAAGACTGCCCAGGTCAGCTTCTTCGGAAAGACATTCTCTTTCAAGAGCAAGGAAGCCCTTGGAAATCTTTCAACTGATGATGTTGTCGTAGGAATCAGACCCGAGTTCATCCACCTTGAGAAAGAGGGACTACAGGCCAAGGTCTACGGAACTCTTCCTGCAGGTATGGAGACCACGGTCAAACTTGATGTGGACGGCTTCATCCTTACTTCAGTCAAGTTCGGAAGCGTTGACTATAAGCTCAACAGCACGATGAGCTACTCAATCGAAGGCGACGGAATTATTCTGTTCGACAAAGAGAGTACAAAGAACATCGGAAAGGGAACGCTCACTCTTAGCTGAGCAATCCGTTTTTCAAAGTAAAAGGCAGTCACTTCGGCTGCCTTTTGCTTTTTATCTTCTCTTCAGCTTCCTTCATCATCCTTTCGGCTTCTGCTCTTATTGCCTCAAGTCTCTTCTTTACCTTCTCGGTCCGGTAAATCACCTCAGGGTAGGCATTGGCAAAACGTCTTGCAAAAAGGCTCTTGTCCGAAAGCATCCTGCGAACTTCCTTTCCGATTTCCTCCGTGTTGTCAGCCTCGCTCTTTTCGACGCTGTCTTTGACCAATTTTAGAACAAAGTGTGAAATGATGTAGTCGGTGACAAACAGGGCGCTGAGTCCTAAGGCCACATATGTTCTGGTCAGTATACTGATTTTGATGAAAAGCCTCAAAACCATGGGGTTAGTGATCTTATAGACCATCATTCCGCCCAAACCGAACAGCATGAGATTCCCGATCCAGATTCTTCCGTGAAGGTTCATCGGCTTTTGGCTGTAGTCCCACCACCTTGCGTGAAAGCGCTTTTCCATGAAGTAGCTTGCACTGTACTCAAGAACTCCGCACAGAATAAACGAGACTGCGAAAACAGAGCCGAACGAGGACTCATACCTCGATAGCATGGAAAGCTTGTCCACTGCGAATGTAATCAGAGCGCAGCCTGAACCATAGATCGGAAGCCACGGGCCTGCAAGAAAACCCCTGTTTATGAAGCGGTGATACTGGAAGTACTTCAGCGTGACCTCGATGCACCAGCCTACGAAAGAGTAAAAGAAAAACAGAAGCAGAAGATTCACATAGTATTCCATGATGTCCTCCCGAGACTCAGCTCTTTAAAACCTTCTTTTCCATCAATAGCTTTGCCGTGCGGCTTCCGGAACCTGCAAGAATTCTAAGAACCTCGCCAACGACCTCTCTGTCTTCCTTGGAAATTGAGGATATGGTCTTTTTAACCTTTGGAATCCTCATGGCCAGGCCCTTGGGAATGTCCCTGACCCTGACGGCTTCGGATACCTGGACGATTTCGAATGTGGTCTTGACCAGAATCTCCTTCTGCTCAAGGGTGCAGTCAGAAAGAAATTCATGTAGTGTCTCGTCCAGAAATTGGCTGGAAAGGGTCGTGTCCTCGCTTCGGACAAACGAGCCTCCCATTACATGCCAGTAGAACGGGTTGTGCTGCATTATGGTCTTGCTGTCACTTTTGACAATCACGGGCGTGCCGCTGTGTCCCATCAGAAGTCCGATTATCGATGACTCGGGAATGTAGGAGTGAATCTTTGAACTGACCTTTTTCCAGATATCGGATCTTATTATGTCATCCGAAAGTCCCGGGCCGTCGAAGCTGTAGATTTCTGATAAGTCTTCAGGCTTTGAACAGAATGCCCCGGCATACATTGCAAGGTTTCCACCCTTACTGTGACCGCAGACATAGATTTTGTCATAACCGCTCTTTAATGCCTCGTTCAGAAAAGATACGGCATCACTTTGGGCTGGGATGGGGGATTTATAGGCCATGTCAAAGTCTTCTCTCCAGCCTGTGACTGTGGCATCTGTTCCCCTGTATGCTACAACGGCAATCTTCTCCTTTCCAAAGAGGCAGCAGAAGATTGCGGCTGCAAACTGCTTGTCGTTTTCCGGCTCGAAGTTCGATGAAAAACGGTCAAGCCTGACTTCTGCAAAGCGCCGACGTGTCGGCATCATGTTCCAAAGGTCATAGCGCGGCTGAAAGACATAGCTTGTGCGCTTTGGAAGAGGGGCGGGGTAGACATCCTTCAGGATTGAGAGAAGATCCGGGCCTTTGCCAGCATCTGAACAGAATGATCTTGAGTAGTTTTCAATCGGTGCATAGACAAGCTCTGAGAATAAAAGCATGTCCACTTCGTTGAATCCGTCGACCGATAGGGCAAGGTCTCCTCTCCACAAAACATAGTCAAGTGCGTTGTTCATTTTCCTGCTCCGTTTTTGAGTATGGCCCCAAACAAAAAAGGTTTCAATAATGTTTGTGTTTATAGTATTATCAAAGCGTTAAAAAGAGGGTTAGGGTCTTGAAGCCGTTTGCCAAGTTTTCGCTGATATCATTGATTTTAGTTTTGTTTCTGATTCAGGGTACGTTTGCCTTTGATGTTACTGTCACATCCAATGCCATAACATCCAGAACAGAATCGACGTTCGTAGTCCAGTATGAGGATTCCTACTTCAATGGAAAATCGACCCAATACAACCACAAGCTGGCCCAGGCAAGCCTGGGTCTTGCTCTTTCGGCATTCAGACCGGTATATGCTGATGAAGTGATAGATGCTCAGGAATATGCTCAAAAGTTCCTCACAGCCTGCGGTTTTACGAATATCCATCAGGACGATTATGACAAGGACCCGTCGCTGTATACTGTTGCATCGCTGATAGGAAGCAAGAAAGTAAAAGATAAAAGCGGTGATTATACCCTGATTGCCGTAGGAATCTGCGGCGGCGGTTATGCAAACGAGTGGCTTTCAAACTTTACAGTAGGAAACGGAACAGAGCATGAGGGTTTTGCAAGCGCAGCCCATCTTGTTTTCAACAGAATCTTCGGCTACATCGGAAGGGCGAACATCCAGGGCAGAATCATATCTGGATCTCCGGTTTCAGCCGCGCCGCAGCGGTGGGAAACATCACTGCTGCAAGACTTGTGGACTGCGGTGTTTTCAAGCAGGAAGACATCTTCGCATACCTCTTTGCAACACCAAGAACGACGAAAGAACCCATGCCGGGACTGTATAACAACATCTTCAGCATCGTAGGTCAGTACGACATTGTCCCGCAGGTGCCGCTTCAGGGCTGGGGCTTTGAGCGTTACGGCACAGTCTTTAATACTCCGCTTAAGGAAACCAACAGCGATTATTATCAGCGCACCCGTAAGGTAAATGAAGTATACAAGGCCTTCACCGGGCAGGAATACTGGGCCAATGAGGCGGTGAATTTCCAGCTTCATACTTTTTTGGGCTATATCGATTCCATCGTAAAGGATCAGGAATCCTACGTTAAATACGTTCAGGACAGTCTGATTTCGATGTTCAAGAACCGATCCCCCAACAACATCCTTAGAACTTTCTCCAACCTCTCCGAAGACGGCAACCTGGTCAATGAGGATAACGAGGAAGATGCATCCATGCTGATGAACTTCATATTCAGGCTCGTCCTTGATTCTTTGACAAAGAGCGGAGATATATCCGCAACTTGGAACTATGACTCGTCATTTGCATCCAATCTGATGCACGAGCACACTCAGGATGTCTATCTCGGATGGATGCTCTCATCTGACGACCCTTCACAGGTTCTCACTGATTATACAGAGTACTCTCGTATCATTCTTCTTCCGGGATCGGATAGCTATGAGCTTACCGTCACGGACGAAACAGGCAGCACGGTCGCGCAGCTTAAGAATGACGAAATCACAGTGGGACTTAATGATGATTGTCCGATAGGCATCAAGATTGTCGAGGAAAAGAAATACGGAACTCAGATAACGCTTACAATTCCCCATGACGTCCAGTACTTTGTCTGGTACGAATGTTCTGAAGTAGGTGACGGTTTGGTTCTGGCAAGAATCGATTTCGATACCACTGCCGTGGCGGAGAACGAAATCCGTCTCATGACTTATTACGAAGAGGAAAAAGCTCTGGTGTATTCGAATTCCGGTGCAGTATCCAGCGATGTCGAAACGGAAGTTTTAAGTGCGGTTGATTTCGGAGACTCTTCGGATTACCTTCCTGCCGGACTTGTTTCTCAGGTTCTTATGGACGAGTCTCAGGATGTGGATTGGCGAAACGCAATCCTCATGGGAGTTCTTGCTCCGGTTCTTATCTTCTCCATTGCGCTTATCATTGTGGTACTTGTCATAAAGCTTGCCATGAAGCACCGCTTCAGTATGATTCCGCTTTTGGTCTTCTCTCTGATGTTGGTGGGTCTGATTCTTGAGGAACTGTTCTTCCTTCTGTACAAGAATCCTATTCCCAGAGGCATCGCAAAAGCTGTGATGGGACTTCTTTCAATAGGTCTGGCCATGTGGGGTCTGAACAGGCACAGAAAAGCCAATGAACTGAAGGGCAAAAACAGAGATCTCTTTGTTTCCATAGCCGTGTGTATCGGCCTGTGTGCAATAGGAGACCTGCTTCTCAACATGGCAAACCACACTCCCGGTCTTATCGTCCTGATGGTGGTCCACCTGATTCTGACTGTGGCATACATGCGTTATCGCAGACTGTCCGTTTACCACTGGATCAGTTGGATTGCCCTGCTGTTTGCTTTTGCAATGATTATCTTCCTGTTCGGAAGAAGTACCGGAAACTTCATATATGTCGCCATGGTATATGCCCTCATTATCTCGCTCATGGTTGTTTCAAGCACCCAGATGCCACCTCTTGTCATCCTTGGCTCGATTCTTCTAATGCTGTACGACATAATCAACGGTGCCTACAAGGCATTCAGCAACATCGTGTTCTTCCATTTCGCCTTCATGCTGATCTACTATATTGCCATTTTCTGTCTGGCATACTCGTGCTCAAGGCCGTTTGAAGATGCTGAAGAGAAAGTGTAACTAAACAATCTGGCATTTGTTTAGCAAAATGAAGGGACCGGGGGAAAGTTTTTTTCCTCGGTTTCTGTGCCTAAGGGAGATGAAGCTATGAAGAAACTAATTATTGTAATGATAATCGTTGCCGTCGCCTGCACATCTGTCTTTGCAGGAGATCTTTCTATCGGTTTTTCGCAGGGCTTGGTTGATACCAGTTTTATCGCAAGCTATGAATGGGATAAGTTCGGAGTCCAGGGAGATTTGGGCTTTCCTCTTATTTTCACAGCCGTCGCAGCAGCCGGTGCAATAAATGAGAAGATCAACAAGGACACGGAAGAACAGAAAGAATTCAACGTCCTTGATTTTATTCTTCCCGGAGCACATGTCGGAGCATATTGGAAGGCTATTGACGGAGAACACTTCGGATGGAACTTCGGTCTGGGCGGAACATTCCAGTCATATTTCATGAAGAGTAAATTCAGGATGATCGGATTTGCCACCCTTACTTCAGGGCTCAGATACAGATTCAACGACAGGTTCTCTCTGGGACTTGAGACATCTGTTCCACTGGCTCTTCCTCTGTCATTGATCAGCGAGGATGCTGCTAAGTACACACTCTTCTACTATCAGGAAGGCGAGGGTGAAATCGGAGATATTTTTGTAGTACTTCTTGGTTCAACCTATTACTTTATCAACGATCTTGCCAGAATCTCCTTCAAATGGAGCATCTGACAAACGTCTGATTCTTACAGGCCGCTGGAAACAGCGGTCTTAATTTTTTATTGGATGTTGATGGATAGCCTGGATAGCCTGGATAGCCTGGATGACCTCGATAGCACCGATGACCCCGATGACCCCCCAAGCATCTTGTACAACAAAACAATTTCGGACATCATTATCCTATGCCTATTCTTTTGCCGAAGAACTATCCGTATTCAGACAAACTCAAACGCAAAGGTGTTTTCGTCATGTCCAACACCAGAGGACGTGAGCAGAAAATCAGACCCCTGAAGATTGGAATTCTCAATCTTATGCCGACTTTGGAGGCCACCGAAGTCCAGCTGATGGGAATGCTTGCCAACACTCCGCTTCAGGTTGATCTGAAGCTCATCATGATGCAGACAGACCACCGCAAGGTGGAGGACCTTCCGCACCTGGGCGAGTTCTATGTTCCGTTCGATGAAGTTAAGAACGAGAAGTTCGACGGCCTTATCATCACAGGAGCCCCGGTTGAGAAGCTTCCGTTTGAGAAGGTCGACTATTGGAAGGACCTTGCCTCCTTCATGGAACACACCAAGAAGAACGTGTTCTCTACAGTTCATATCTGCTGGGGAGCCCAGGCTGCCCTGTATGTGCACTACGGCATTCAGAAGACAATGATGGACCACAAGCTTTCGGGAATATTCGCACATACTCTTCTACACAAAAGCTACGATAATCCGTTCACAAGAGGCTTTGATGACAGGTTCCTTGTGCCGCATTCACGCTACACGATGGTTGACATTGAGGCGGTCAAGGCCACGGAGGAGCTTGAGATTCTGGATGAGTCATATTTTGCGGGACCCCATCTTATTGCCAGAAAAGACGGCCGACAGGTATTTCTCAGCGGACACTGGGAGTATGACAGAGGCACTCTTATGAAGGAGTATGAGCGTGACAAAGCCCTTAAGAACATAATGCCTCCGTTCAACTACTTTGTTGCGGATAAGCCCGAGTTCGGAGTGGAGGTCACTTGGAAGGCTCATGCGAACCTTTTTTATTCCAACTGGCTGAACTTCGTCTATCAGGGAACGACATACGATATCGATGAGATTGAAAATCTGTGATTATTGTTTTCTTCAGAGGTTGACAGTATCGAAGATAAAGTGCTATCATCCAAACCAAGTAAACCAGTAGGTTTAATATGCTATTAAAAACCAGAACTACAGAGGGGGAGAAAGCTATGGCAGAATACAAATTTGAGACATTACAGCTTCATGTGGGACAGGAGCAGGCAGACCCTGCAACCGATTCAAGAGCAGTTCCTATCTATCAGACAACATCATATGTCTTTCATGATTCGGCCGATGCTCAGGCTCGTTTCGCACTGAAGGCTCCCGGAAACATCTACGGAAGACTCACGAACTCAACTCAGGATGTTCTTGAGAAGCGTATTGCCGCATTGGAAGGTGGAGTTGCAGCTTTGGCTTTGGCTTCCGGTGCCGCTGCCGTGACATATACAATCCAGTCACTGGCAAAGAAGGGCGACCATGTCGTAGCCCAGGGTTCAATTTACGGCGGATCATATAATCTTCTCGGGCATACCCTTGAGGATTTCGGAATCCATACGACATTTGTTGACATCCACAATCTGGACCAGGTCAAATCAGCCATCAAGGAAAACACCAAGGTTCTTTACATCGAGACCTTAGGAAATCCCAACAGTGATATTCCTGATATCGAAGCTTTGGCAAAGATTGCACATTCACACAACATTCCTCTTGTCATTGACAACACATTCGGAACACCTTATCTCATCAGACCGATCGAATACGGAGCAGACATTGTCATTCACTCCGCAACAAAGTTCCTCGGCGGACACGGAACAACATTGGGCGGAATCATCGTAGACTCCGGCAAGTTTGACTGGAAGAAGAGCGGCAAGTTCCCAGCATTCTCAGAGCCCAATCCAAGCTATCATGGAGTGTCTTTTACAGACGTTGCCGGACCTGCTGCATTCGTAACCTATGTCAGGGCAATCATCCTCAGAGACATGGGTGCTGCAATCTCACCGTTTAACGCATTCTTGCTCCTGCAGGGTGTTGAGACTCTTTCTCTGAGACTTGATCGTCATGCCTACAACACAAAGAAGGTTGTGGAGTACCTCTCAAAGCATCCTCTGGTTAAGAAGGTGAACCATCCGTCCCTTGCGGACCATCCGCAGCATGATCTTTACAACAAGTACTTCCCCAACGGAGGAGCTTCAATCTTCACATTCGATATCAAGGGCGGTCAGAAGGAAGCTCACAAGTTCATCGACAGTCTGAAGATTTTCTCACTTCTTGCCAATGTCGCTGATGTGAAGTCCCTTGTCATCCATCCGGCAACAACCACTCACGCACAGCTTACAGAGAAGGAACTGGAGCAGCAGGACATCCATCAGAGCACCATCAGACTCTCAATCGGAACAGAACATATCGATGACATCATAGCCGATCTGGAAAGGGGTTTTGCCGCACTTAAATGATTTTAAAAGCAAAGGCAGAAGACAATCTGAACAAGATTCTCAACACACAGTGCGACGGGCAGCTTACAGTAGAGCTGCCCGCCGGCTGCGTTTACAGGCAGAAGGTTCAAATAGAACGTCCTGATCTTCTGGTCATCGGAAACGGATCCAAGATTGTGTGGGACGACCATAACGGAATGAGGCCGAATTTCGGAACCGGTGCAAGCGCAACGCTTACAATATGCGCAGACAGGGTCGAGTTCAGAGACACTGTCATAGAAAATGACTTTGATTATCTGGGCCATGAGGCCAAGCCCGGAGAAGATCCCAAAGTCATGATGGGACGCCAGGCTGTGGCTGTCTTTACCCGTCCTGAGTCCACATTATCCGTTTTCAAGGACTGCACATTCATAAGCTGGCAGGACACGCTTTTTGCTGACGGGGTGGAAAACAGGTTCGAGCAATGTACGATAAAGGGCAACATAGATTTCATCTTCGGCCGAAGCCATGCCGTTTTTGACAGATGCACGGTTATTTCCACAGGAAGTGGCTTTGTAGCAGCGCCGTCCACATCGGAAAACACAGAAGAAGGTCTTTGCTTTGAAAGATGCACCATCACATGCACCGATGATGTGAAGGACGCAAGCGTCTATCTTGCCCGTCCATGGCATCCATCTGAAAGAGATGACACCAACAGTTATGTCTCTTTTTCCGACTGCACGCTTGACAGACACATCAACAGTGAGTTATGGACTACAATGTGGGACAAGAAAGGACACAATCATCTGCCGTCTGAAAACAGGTTCCACATTGATGATAAAACGCTGAATACAAGGAGAAATACCATGGAGAAGATTCTGAAAGAAGTAGAACTTCAGGACTGTCCGCTTTGCTCAGGACCTGCTGTTCTTGAAGAGGAAGGTTCATGGTGCTTCTATGTAATGTGCATGGACTGCGGCTGCCATACTGCCGAGATTCCTTACAGCAGCCCCGAAGAAAGACTTACCGCAGCTAAGAACGCCGCCCATCTTTGGAACATCGGAAAGGTTCTGAGAAGCGACCCGGGCGAGTGAAAAACCTTAAAAAAAGACTCTTGAGCCATTATTAATATCGTTCTATAATGGCTTCGAGTTGTTTTTAAAAACAAATCAAAAAACAGCCTGAAGGAAAGCACAAGTGGGTGAGAAAGCCAGGTCCAAGGTTCTGATTCTTGGTCTTATCACAGCCTTTGTCTCAATAGTTTCTCTTGGAGTCGGACGTTATTTCATAAGCCCTGTTGGGATTGTGAAGGTTCTTCTTCAGGGCATAAGCGGAAAGTCCTTCGGAATGGACAAAAATGCCGTGGCTGTGGTCTTTAACATAAGGCTTCCCAGAATCGCATCATCTCTTCTTCTGGGAGCAGGTCTTGCCCTGAGCGGCCAGACTTTTCAGATGATCTTCAGAAATCCGTTGGTTTCTCCAGATGTCCTTGGAACAAGCACGGCAGCATCTTTCGGAGCTTCTTTGGCTCTTTTGTTGGGGCTTTCATCTTTCATGGTCAGCTTCAGCGCTTTTTTCTTCGGAGTCCTTGCACTGGTTCTGATCTACACCATAGCCTCTAGGACAAGAAGGGAGCAGACACTGTCTCTGATTCTGGTCGGAATGGTGGTTTCCTCCCTGTTTTCCTCGGCCACGAGCTTTGTGAAGCTCATAGCAGACCCGAACAATGTTCTTCCTGCAATAACGTATTTTCTGATGGGCTCTCTTTCAGGAGTCGGTGCCAGAGATCTTAATCTTGTCGCTGTTCCGATACTTATAAGCATCGCTGTTCTTCTTGTCCTGTCGTGGAAGATAAACCTTCTTTCCCTTTCAGAGGACGAAGCCCTGTCCATAGGAGTAAATACTCATCTGATAAGAGCCATTGCAATCATCTGTGCAACTGTGATTACGGCAAGCAGCGTGGCAGTTGCGGGAAACATAGG
>JAGBRG010000068.1 GCA_017632495.1 Spirochaetales bacterium | reverse complement strand
AGGCTCAGGCGTACCGCTAGCCACAGGTATTGCATTCAAGCTCAAGTTCGACAGCACGCAAAGCGCTTCCTTTGCAACATCCACTTCACAGAATCCGAAAAACTGTCCGCCTCAGCCTGTAAAGAACATCAGCGTGGCGATTTTCGGAGACGGAGCCTCAAGCCGCGGAAGCGTACATGAGTCCATGAACATAGCCTCAATCTGGAAGCTCCCTGTTCTCTTTTACTGCGAGAACAACCACTACGGAATGTCTGCCCCAAGCGACAAGATGGTAAGCGTGGACAAGGTCTCAGACAGAGCCTCTGCTTATTCCATCCCAGGCAAAGTTGTGGACGGAAACGATTTTGAGGCAGTCTATAACGCTGTGATGGAAGCTTCTTCCTACATCCGCTCAGGAAACGGACCTTATCTTCTTGAGGTGATGACATACCGCTTCAAGGGGCACTCCAAGAGCGACAGACGCCTTTACAGGACAAGCGATGAAGAGCAGATGTGGCTTCTTCGCGACCCGATTCTTCTTCTTGAGAATAAGATGAAAGACAACTCCTACATGACTCAGAACGAGATTGCCGCCTTGGAAAGAGAGTGCAGAGCCGATATTGAAAACCAGGCAAAGCTGGCCCTTGATTCAAGCAGTGAAAAGCTGTCCGAAGATGAGGTTCTGAACCTTGTCTATGCATCAAAGGAGGACAGACTGTGACATTCAGGGAAGCTATCAGAAAGGCCATGGCCGATGAAATGGCAGCGGACAAGAACGTGGTCCTCTTCGGAGAAGATATCGGAGTCTACGGCGGATGCTTCAAGGTCTCTGAAGGACTTTGGAAGGATTATCCCAATCAGGTGATAGACACTCCTGTTTCGGAGGAAGGCTTTACAGGTATGGCGGTAGGTGCTGCAATGATGGGTCTTAGGCCTATTGTTGAAATCATGTATGCAGATTTCTACACCCTGATTTTCGACCCCATCGTAAACCATGCTGCAAAGACACACTTCATGAGCGGAGGCCAGTTCTGCTGTCCAATCACCGTCCGCCTTCCTGAAGGAAGCGGAACAGGACACGGAGCCCAGCACACCCAGAGCCCTGAAGGCCTCTTTTTAAACGGAACAGGCCTTAAGCTTGTGGCGCCCTCAAATCCGTCCGATGCATACCATCTTCTCAGAGCCTCGATTCGTGACAACAACCCCGTCTTGTTCTTTGAGCACAAGCTTCTGTACCCCACTGAGGGAGAAATCTCCCCGACTCCGGTGGAGCTTGGAAAAGCCAAGGTCATAGGAAACGGCACTGATGTGACGATCATTGCCTACTCCCATGCTGTGATCACAGCCTTGGAGACTTCTGAGCTTCTGAGAGAACACGGAATCAATGCAACTGTGGTGGACCTCAGGACATTGAATCCTCTGGATAAGGAGACGGTCTTCAGAGAGGTCAGAAAAACAGGCCGCGCCGTGCTTATTCAGGATCCCAACGGAATCGGAGGAATCGATGCTCAGGTCTGTGCTGCAATCTGCCAGGACCAGAAGACCTTCTCTTCTTTAAAGTGCCGCGTCCTTCAGTTCAGCGGAAAGGACACACCCATTCCGTTCTCAAAGGATCTTGAGCGCCTGACCATTCCTCAGGCAAAAGACATTGCCGTAGAAGTCGGAAAACTCTTTTAAAGTCT
>JAGBRG010000067.1 GCA_017632495.1 Spirochaetales bacterium | reverse complement strand
TGACAATCCTGTTTGAAGGATAGTTTGTGTAGTTTGCGTTGAAATCTTTGTATCTTGAGGTAATTACGACAGGGATGTGGATCTTCGGATCTGTTCCGAAAGACGAGACAAGAGAGTCATAGATTTCCTCGCAGTTTTCATAGATAAGCGAGGCAGTCTCTATGCAGATATCGTCATAGATGATGTCAAAGTGCTCTGTTTTGGCGACTCTGACATCCGAAAGAGAACCTCCCATGACCGAAGCGGACAGAGAGAAAGCAAATACCGATAGTATTAGTAGGACAGATAGTTTTTTCATGAGACTAAATCAGACCTGAAGCAGTTCTTTTTTCTTATCTATCACAGAAGCCTTCTTCAAAAGCTCCTTTGCAGTTTTTATGTTGTTTTCGATATTGTCGAAGATCGACTCGACATCAGTCGTGTTGTTTTCGGCCACCTTGACTATGGCATCCCTGCAGAGGTCCGGAATTCTTTCCACAAGGCCCTTGGCCGATGCCACATCCATATCGCCTCTATCATCAAACAGATACATGTTCATGATCTTAGATGTTCTTTTCTGTGCTTTAATGACCTTCTTCAGAACCTTTACGGAGCTGTCAAGTTTTGATGAAGCATCCTTTGCCGTGCAGAGATTACCAAGCTGAAGACACTTTTTCCCAAGCTTTTCCGTTCTCTTGTATGCATATTTCAGAAGATCCCCCACTCCTGATTTGACTGTGAAAACCTTTACTACAACATATAAAATCACCCAGAAGCATACGGAGATGACCATATTATCAAAACCTTGGCTGTTGATAAGTCTTTCAAGTACGTTCATTTGGTCTCCTCCTTTCTGTAGCTTACAGTCACCTGCGGGAACGGAATCTGGACACCCTTGGCCACAAGTGTCTTTGTCAGCTGCTCGTCAAGGTCCCATTTCACATTCCAGTAGTCCGTGCGTCTGCACCAGACTCTTACGTTGAAGTTGATGGCAGAATCCTTACTGAAGTTGTAATGGCAGGAAGGAGCCGGCTCTGAAAGAACCATAGGATGCTTTGAGGCAACCTTAAGGAGAATGTCTTTGATCTTTTCAGGGTTCTCGGAGTAATCGACATCCACGGAGATATCCATTCTTCTGGTATCGTTGACCGAGTAATTGGTAATCGGCGATGAGAAGACCTGGGAATTGGGAAGCATCACCTGCCTGTTGTCAGGTGTGGTCAGCACGGTATGCATCAACTTGACCTCTTTGATGGAACCTGATACCGGGCCTATGTCCACGTAGTCGCCCTCTTTGAATGGGCAGTTGATCACAAGCACAATGCCGTTTGCAACGCTGCTTAAAATGTCTTTTACAGCAATTCCTATTGCCAGTGTGGCAGCTGAGATGGCGCTGACAATACCGGTAAGCGGTATTCCAAGACCTGCCAGGCACAGAAGAAGCAGCGCAAGAAGCAAGGCGAACCTGACAATGGTCAGCACAAAGTTGACAAGGGCATTGTCCAATCTACTTGCCAAAAGAGCAAGCTTAAGTTGCTTGACCAGATTTCCGATGATCAGATAGCCCAAGACCGCCGTGACAATGACGGTAATCAGGCTAAAGCCCGTCTGTTCCATAAACGACACAAACTTTTCCATTTCCTCTCCATATGACAGCATCACTGAAGATGTGAAGCCTTGTCTGTAATCTCACTCTGCCTCAGCCTGAGGTCAGAAATCGCCTTAAGCTCAGCATCGACCTTCTGCTGAAGCTCGGCCTTCTGGTTCTCAATAGCCTGAATCTGGCTGTTGAGGTGGTTCATCTGCTCAGAAAGCCTTGAAAGCTGCAGGTTGTGGATATCAATATCCTTTTCCATCATCATGTGGTCAAGGCTCATATTAAGCTGGGCAAGCTTGGCGCTCTGACGGATTATTGCGTTGCAGCAGCGCTTAAGCTCCTCAGGGGCCTGGTCGTCCATCCACATGGGGATGCCCTGCGCCAGAATCTGCCCGTATTCGGTATACACATCAGAAAGCCTGTCCAAGATGGCACTTCGTTGGCTCTTCATCTCCCTGAGTCGGCGGTTTTCCTCACCGTAGGCTCCAAGGCTCATAAGCGACCCCTGGGCCTCGTCAATCATGCTCTTGTGATCCAGAATCTCATTCTTGTAATTCTTCTTGGCAAAACGGATACTCTCCATCTCGTCCAAAATGGCCTTGGCCCTCTCCCCGGGAACCTCACGGAAATTGCCCGAATTATAGATTCGCCTTCCCGTCTCAGCGAAGACCGAGTCCAGCGTGCCCCTCGCCTTTGCAATCTTTCCCTCATAGAGCGAGGCCATAATCTTAGGCCCTTTTTCCGAGAACCTCTTGAACTTGATTTCAAGATCTCCGAGTTTTTTCTCATATTCACGCATGGGTTCAAGGCACTTGGAAAGCCTCTGCGGAAGCTTTCCGGCAGAATCTATCTCAATGGCAACGGCCCCAAGGGACGAGATAAGCACGGCATAGCGCTTATCCAGCTCCTTCATGGTGATTCTGGTCTGCTCTATGCCCTTGTCGCCTTCCGACATCTCGCTCATGGCGGTCTTGAGAGTTTCTATTCTGGATTCAATATCATCACGCTCGGCAATCACATCCGAAAGCTTTTCGAATGTTTCCTGGCTTGGTGCATACCCTATTGCCTTGTGCCATGAGCATGCGACTTCGCCCAGCTCCAGATACATCTGGGAAAGCTCGGCTTTCGAGCGCTCTATCTCTCGTTTGAGGGTTTCGATTTCAGCAGCTACCGCAGACATACTTGAAATATAACATATACTTGAAAATCCGTCTGCAAACGTATGCAAATTAAAAAGAAAATGTTGTATACTTCGACAGAAACCTTTCACAGGAGAAAGCAATGGCCGAAACCATAAAAGATATCAGAGGCCAGAAGATCCGTGAGCTTGTTGAGGAAATGAAGCTCTACAACAACCCGCAGGAACTCGAGGACATGAAGAAAATCATCAAGAAGAATGTCCCGATGATGATGCGCGGCTACCTTCTGGCTTACCTTTATGTCACAAGAAATGGCAGCACAACGGCAAGACCGGCAAGAACACACAATACAGAACATAAGACTTCTCAGAAACCGGTTTTGGAGAATGCGACAGCCTTCTACATCAACATCGGAAAGCTCAGCAAGGGATCAGCCCACGAAATGGTGGACTTCATCTGCGAGAAGACAGGTCTTTCTTCAGAAGACATCGTCTCTGTTGCATACAAGCAGAACTATTCCTTCGTCTACATCCGAAGCGACAAGGCAGATAAAGTCATCGAGGCAGTAAACGGACAGACCTACAAGGGCCGCAAGGTCAAGATGAACTTCAGCAAGGAGAAGGATGAGCAGTAAGATCAGATGCATAAGCGTGGGTCTTCTTTCGACCAACTGCTACATAGCGTCTTCAGATGACGGCTTTCTGGCTGTCATCGACCCTGGCGACAATGCCGAGAGAATTCTTTCGGCTTTGGAAAAAGAGCCCACGCACATCATTCTGACACACTGCCACTTCGACCACATCGGAGCTCTCAAGGAGCTTTTAGAAAGATTTCCAGAGGCAAAGCTTGCCGTGGGAGAAAAAGAGAATACGGACCCGGATGCCATAGCAAAGACAGCCATAGGCATTCTGGGTTCTTTCTTTTACAAACGAGGCTACGACCAGCTTCTTTCAGGTCTCAGAAAGCCAGATATCCTCTTAAAGGACGGAGATAATATCGGACCATTTGAGGTCCTTCACACCCCTGGTCACACAAGCGGCTCAATCTGTCTTTACGACAAAGCCGGTAAAAATCTTATTTCAGGCGACACTCTTTTCAGGCACTCATACGGAAGAACAGACCTCGGTGGCTCTGATGAGCAGATGGAAGAGTCTCTTAATAGGCTTTTATCTTTGGATCCGGACACAAAAGTCTTTCCCGGACACGGGGAGTTTTCCACAATAGGCGAAGAGAGATCTTTCTTTTTCTAGATTGTGTTCAGTGCTCGGACTTACGCTTACAAGGCATGCACAGAAGGGCATACGGAATTGCTCTGAGTCTGTCCTCGGGAATCTTCTTTCCGCACATGGCGCAGACGCCGTACTTTCCGTTTCTGATTCTCACCAGAGCCTGGTTGATTGCGTTGAGTTTTCCGACATCAAGCTTTCCGATTGCCTCCATCTTCTTGGTGGCAAGATCATCACTTGCAATGTCGACACTGTCCCCTGTTCCGCCCGAACCTACAAGATTCTTGAAGTCTGTGTCAGACTTTGAAATCTTTGAAAGAAGGCTCTCCCTCATCTCGATGAGATTCTGCTCCATTTCTTTCTCAAAAGGTGTCATCTCGTAATCCATGACGCACTCCAATTCTGATGATATCAAACAATAATATGGACACAAAAAACAGAGCCGTCAAGTTAAATTTTGAGCAAAAACACAAATCATTTTTTGTCCGGGAACATGATGTCGTCATCATAGCTCTCGTATTTCTTTGATGCAGCGCGTTTTGAGACCCTGCGCCTGGCAGGTTTTTCCGAAGCCTGACTTCTGAAAGACTTTCCGGAACTTAAGAGCATGGCAATGGGTCTTGTCTCATCGATGTTGGCACAGACAATCTGAAGAACGCTGAGAATAGGAACTGCCAGGAACATTCCCACAATGCCCCAGATGAAGCCGAAAATACCAAGTCCGACCAGAATGATGAAGGCACTGAGATTCAAACTGTTTCCTGAAAGCTTCGGGTCAATGAAGTTTCCGACAACGTTCTGAATCACAATAGCGCTTATGGATACAAAGATAATCGGGCCGATTGCAGGTGCGAACTGAACAAATGACATAAGAATCATAAGGGCTGTGATGATGATGCTTCCGATAGTCGGGATGAAGTTCAGAACAATTGCCATGACGCCCCAAAGAGGTGCAAAGTCAAGACCCGAGACCCTTGCCACGGCATAGAACAGAGCTCCTGTAATAATGCTCACAAAGACCTTGATTGAGATGTACTTGGAAACCTGCTTGATTATCCTGTCCCAGATTACGGACACCTTGTCCTCGTCATTACCTGTAATAAAATACATCAGCTTGGGGATGATCACGTGGCGCTCGCCCAGAAGGAATGTGGTCATGAGGATGACCAGAAGGACGTTGGAAAGAATTCCGATTGCGGAGCTTGAGACCAGCCTCAAAGCGGGCATGATGACACCTCCGACCCAGTCGATGTTAAGACTTGAGAAGATTGACACATCATCGGGAATATCGACCCATTTTCTTGCCATATCCTTGAGGATGATATCGACCTCATTGATACGTGACGCATAGCCCGGGACCTTTTCCATGAGCATGTCTACGCTGAAGAACACGAACCAGATGAAGGCCACGACGACTATGACTATGACAAGAACCGCAAGGACCGTTGCCAGCCAGCTGGGGAATTTGGCTTTCTCAAGCGCGGTGACAAACGGAAGAACCAGCAGGAAGACAAAAAAAGACAAAAGGATTCTGATACTCACGTTCACTGCCGCCTTGCTCAGGACAAGCAGCACAATGATTAAAAGTGCGACCAAAATTGCTTTTATTGTCTTCAAGGATTTATCCGGTTTGTCGTTCATACGTAAATGATAATCCACCTTGGAAAAACTCGCAATATGGCATAGAATGGGCGCATGTCGAATTCAAGCAATCTGGACCGCATTGAGATCATTTTATGCGACACCCAGGACGGTGCGAACATCGGAAGCGTGTGCAGGGCAATGAAGACAATGGGCCTTACCCATCTGACACTGGTTACCGACCGCATCTACGATGACGAGCGCGTCAGGACACTCGCCCTTCATGCCTACGACCTCTATGAGAACAGAAAGGAATTTCCGGATCTGAAGAGCGCCATTTCCGACAGCATCCTGTCGGTTGCCGCAACCCGCAGGGTCGGAAAAGGCAGAAAGACAAGCCGCGTCAATCCTCAGGAACTTGCACAGCACATCAGCGGCCTGGGAAGCGGCAAGGTCTCTGTGGTATTCGGCTGTGAAAGCAACGGTCTTTCAGACGAGCAGGTCAAAGCCTGCTCCATGGTCGTCACAATTCCCACAAGCGACAAGTTCCCTTCTCTGAATCTCTCGCAGGCGGTGCAGATCATCTGCTACAGCCTTTATCAGCATCTGAGGCCCTACAGCGGACAGACCAACGTTGTGCCGTCAGAGCGCGTACAGAAGGCCGCAAAGCTGTGCATAGAGAACCTTGAGGATCTAGGCTATTTCAAAAACAGCGATGAGATCGCTTTCACACAGGAATTTCTTAGCTCGATAATGGAGCGTGCCGGAATGACCGAGGGCGAAGTCCAGAGGATGGAGAAAATCTTCTCCAAGACAAACAAGATAGCAAAACACAAGGAGTCAAACTGATATGAAAAAAACTGCAATGCGTAAGTTTGCACATCTGATTGCAAAGTGCGGAGTCAACGTACAAAAGGGTCAGGAAGTTCTGATTACAGCCGAGCTTGATCAGCCCGAGTTCATCAGGATGATCACAGAAGAATGCTACAAGCTTGGTGCCAAGAAGGTCATAATCGACTGGCAGGACCAGAAGTCAGTGAAAATCCATTCAAAATACAGAAGCCTCAAGACCATGTCCAAGATGGAAAAATGGGAAGAAGAGCGCTGGCAGCACTATGTGGATGAGCTTCCCTGCAGAATCTACATTGAATCCGAAGACCCCGACGGACTTAAGGGAGCTGACCAGACCAAGCTTCAGAAGGCCCGCCAGGCCCAGTATCCCACCATCAAGAAATACCGCGACCAGATGGAGAACAAGTATCAGTGGTGTATCGCCGCAGCTCCAGGCGAAGCCTGGGCAAAGAAGCTCTTTCCCGAACTTTCAAAGCATCAGGCCGTTGAAAAGCTCTGGCAGGCAATCTTGGCCACAAGCCGTGCCGACGATGACCCCATTTCAGCCTGGGAGAAGCACAACAACGATCTTGCCAAGCGCTGTGAATACCTCAACAGCCTTAAAATCGATGAGCTTCATTATCAGGCTCCGAACGGCACAGACCTGACAGTAGGCCTTATGGAGCAGTCCATGTTCGAAGCTGGAGAAGAGACATCGCTTAAGGGCATCAAATTCAATCCGAACATCCCGACCGAGGAGTGCTTCACCTCCCCCAAGCGCGGACGTGCCCACGGCATCGTCTACGCCACAAAACCCCTTAGCTACCAGGGCCAGCTTATCGACGGCTTCTGGATCCGCTTTGAGGACGGCAAGGCCGTAGAGTGGAATGCAGAAAAGAACAACGACATGCTGACAAAGATGCTTGAGATGGACGAAGGTGCAAAGTACCTGGGAGAGTGCGCTCTGGTTCCCACAGACTCCCCCATTTCAAACAGCGGTCTTCTGTTTTACAGCACACTGTTTGACGAGAACGCCGCATGCCATCTTGCCATGGGAGAAG
>JAGBRG010000066.1 GCA_017632495.1 Spirochaetales bacterium | reverse complement strand
CAGTCAACTGCCACAGGATAAGATAAGGCAGAGACTTCAACCGAGTTGTTTCTTAAAAGGCTTCTGCCTTCGGAAATCTTTTCGGATCTCAGAACACTATCTTCATGGCCTTTTCTTTCGGCAACAGCATCCCAGATTTCAAAACCGTTCATGCCGTAGTCAGAGGCAAGGCGGCACAGGGCTGAGAAAGAAGGCCTGTCTACGTTTTTTGTCGAAAAAGACAGCTTCATCTCTGGGACTCCTCAAAAGCAATCTTGTTCAGAGCGTTTATATAAGCCCTGATCGAGGCTCCGCAGATATCTGAGGAAAGTCCGTTTCCAGAGTAGAGCTTTCCGTTACTTCTGAGTCTCACAAGTGCGGAACCCAAAGATTCCTTTCCCTCGGTTACAGCCTGAATCTGAAAGTCATCAAGCTCATAGTGATGGCCGATGCACTGCTCTATTGCCATGAAGGCAGAATCAATAGGTCCGCCTCCGATACCTGTTCCGTTGATAAGCTCGCCGTCCCGCTCAAGCACAACGTTTGTGACGCTGTTTACCTTGTTGGACATGGTTCCGATGTAGCTTTTGAGTTTGTATGTCGCAGGAACCTGCATAGCAGATGATGCGATAATGGCATCAAGCTCTTTGTTTCCGATGGAAGACTTTCTCTCGCAAAGTCTCATCAGAGCTTCATAGACCTTGCCAAGATCCTCATCAGAAAGGTCATAGCCAAGGCTCTTTACTGCCTCGCCTACCTGCTGGATGGTGCTTTCCGAGTCAAGGAAAACTGCAGAACCTTCCACGCTGACAAAGTCGTCTTTGGTCTGCTTGCTCTGCATCTTTCTCAGAAGAGTCTCTATGTCAGAGTGTATTTCTGTGAGTCTGAGATTGGAAGTAAGGCCGCACTCATGGGCTTTGACCTCAAATGCCTTTGAGAAGCTGTCTGTCTTAAGGGCATCGTCGCCAATGACCGATGCCTTTACCCCGTCGGCTCCTGCAATCAGGGCTGCAAACGAGTCTGCAACTGCAAGTCCGATTTTATCGGAAACCTTTACATAAAGAGGAACGCTGAGGCTTTTTTTGATTTCTTCAACAAGCTTTGCAAACTCCTCAGGAAGCATTATACCTGCATCGTCGCTGATACTTACCGATGTAGCTCCGCTGTTCTGAGCGGCCACGCAGGCTTCTTTCAGAAATGAAAGATCGCATCTTGTGGCATCCAAAGCCTCAAATTCCACATCCTCGCAAAGGGCTCTGCACTGGCTGACAAGGCTCTGAATCTTTTCAAGCATCTTGGGAGCCTTGAGGCGGTACATATACTCCATCTGGACAGTAGATACCGGAAGGCTGACAAGAAGCCTTGGACGACTTGCACCTTTAAGGCAGTCAGATGCCATCTGCACATCATCACCTACCGGAATTGAGATTGTGCAGCCTGGAACAGACTGTGCAATGGTTCTGTAGATGATTCTGTCCTCTTTGGGATTGGTTATGCCGGGAAGCTCGATCACATCAGCTCCGTAACGGTTGATTCCCATTGCAATGGCAAGCTTCTCTCTGAAAAGCAGGTTCGATGAACCGCCTTCTGCGAGTTTTCTGAGCGTGTAATCGACTACTGTGACCTTTCTCATCTGGCACTCCCCCGGTCTGTTACTGTATATAGATGCAGATTTGTTAATTTATAATGCGTAAAACGGGGCTTTAGTGTCAACTAGAGGGACTTTGTGCAAGATATGCAAGATTTGTTAGCTGTTTTCAAAGCCGTCTATGACTTTGTAGAGGAGGCCGTAAAGAAGGCGGGCCTCATCTGGTGTAAGTTTGACGCAGCTTCCGATTTCCTGAGGCACAGAGCTGAGCTTCTTCTGAAGGTCCCAGCCCTTGTCCGTAGGAGATGCTAAGACAGAGCGCTCGTCGTCGGAGCTGCGTCTTCGTTTGACGTATCCGTTGGCCTCAAGCTTTTTGAGAACCGGTGTGAGGGTGCCGCTGTCCAGGGAGAGGGCTTTCCCAAGCTCGGTCACTGTCAGCTCCCCTTTCTCCCAGAGCACCATCATGACGATATAGTGGGTATATGTCAGGTTGTAGGGCTCAAGGAGAGGCACGTAGCGCCGGGTTATTTCCTTTGCACATGCATAGAGAGGAAAGCAAAGCTGGTTCTCTAGCTTAAGCTGCGGATACTGATTCATTCTTTGATAAGTGCCTCAACACAAGCGCGAACATCATTCATGCTGGCAGTAGGCTCGAAGCGGGCCACGACATCACCCTTGCGGTTGACGACGAACTTTGTGAAGTTCCACTTGATCTCAGGATTGTTCTTGAAGTCCTTGTCGATCTTCTTAAGAAGCATGTTCATTGCCAGGGCCTTGGGTCCCTTTCCGAAACCTTCGAAGCCCTTCTGTGACTTAAGGTACTTGAAAAGAGGAATGGCATCCGGTCCGTTGACGTTGCTCTTCTTCATCTGCGGGAACTGAGTCTTGTACTTGAGTGTGCAGAACTCATGAATTTCCTCATCGGTTCCGGGAGTCTGGCCTGCGAACTGGTTGCAGGGTACATCAATTACCTCAAGTCCCTTGTCGTGGAAATCCTCATACATTTTCTCAATCGGCTCATAGTGCGGTGTGAATCCGCAGCCTGTAGCTGTGTTGACAATCAGCATGACCTTTCCCTTGTAATCGCTGAGGCTAAGCTCAGATCCGTCTGTTTTAGTTACTGTGTAATCATAAATACTCATGTTTCTCCCCCTTCCGTTTAAGCCGGATCAAGTTTTGTATTGTTTACAATTAAGTTGTACACAATCTAAATCAAATTGTCAAGCATCGCTTCTCATTTTATTGAAATTCTTATGATTTTTGCGTCATCATACTTTCTATGAATCAGAATAAAGCAAAGCTTGAGATGATAGCCTCCATGGTGATATTCGGGACAATAGGTCTTGTAAGAAGGTCTATTCCCTATTCATCTGCCATGATTGCCTTCTTCAGAGGCATCATTGCAACGCTTGTGCTTCTTCTTGTACATGTCATCCGCAGGCAACCGTTTGACAAAGCTGCCCTGAAGACCAACATGGTAAAGCTATTGGTCTCGGGCGCCATGATAGGATTCAACTGGGTTCTTCTATTTGAGGCCTACAGATACACGACGGTATCCGTTGCTACGGTGTGCTACTACATGGCCCCTGTTTTCATAATGATTTCTTCGCCCTTCACTTTGGGAGAAAAGATAACAGCAAAAAAGGCTGTCTGCATCATTCTGGCCCTATCTGGTGTTGTCCTTGTCTCAGGAATTCTTGAACTAGGTTCTGCAGCCTCAAAAGACAATCTCAAGGGTGTTCTTTTCGGCCTTGGAGCTGCACTTTTATATGCCTGTGTTGTTACAATCAACAAAAGCATCAGCGGCGTAAGCGGCATGGACAGAACGATCTTCCAGATGGGCCCTGCAGCCCTGGCTGTTCTTCCCTACTGGCTTCTGACGGATAATGTCAGCGCCATCACATGGCAGACAGAACCTGTGATCATGATTCTTACAGCAGGTCTTATCAACACAGCTCTGGCTTATGATCTTTACTTTGCAAGCATCCAGCATATAAGCGCACAGAGTGCGGCACTTATGAGCTACATAGACCCGGTGGTCGCTATAATTTTATCTGCAACACTTTTAAGAGAAGGTATGAGTGCTCTTTCAGTAATTGGAGTAATTTTGGTTCTGGGATCAGCCATAGCCGGAGAGACGGCAATCACTTGGGTGGGAAGAAACCGTCAATAGGAACTTTGGAGAAGAAGGCCTCGTCTATTCCGTTTAAGACGGCCTCGTCCTCGTTGTAGCGCACAATGGATGATTCTGCGGGAATCCTGAGGCACATGTCGTTGGGAATAAAGCCATCGAAATTAGCATTCAGAAGCTCCAAAGCCGGATAGAGAAGCTCGGAGCCGTCCTCAAAGCGGACACGGATTTCGTAGAACTCGGCAGCCGGTCTGATCAGAAAGCCCATGGGGACAGAAGACTCATTTGCCCACTTTCCATCGGGGACGTTGAAGCCCGGAATAAGGTCGTTGTACTGATCTTTTGAACCCATGTCATAGAGAAAAAGGCTTTCAATGGTCTTTCCCGTCTCGTTTCTGAACGCAAAGCCGAGTGTGACATAGTCCTTGGCGGGCTCGGTCTTTGTCTGACAGCTGGTCATAAAGAGACAGCAAATAATCAGGGCAATCAGTATAGCGGTAATGCTTTTCTTCATCATATTCTCCTTTAATCAGGCTTTTTGTCGTAGTCTGTATATTATCTGAGAGCCTATGGTTCCCAAAGCTGCAGAGATAATCATAGGAAGTCCGATTAGCTTCATGAAAATCCCATAGTCGTTCTTCCAGCTGTTCTTATCTGCGGCAAATGCCATTGTAACACACATAATCAGCGTTATGACACATATCCATATGAAGGCAAGAGGCACAATGCTCATCTTAGGACCCCTGAAGGCAAAAGACAGCGCAAGGCATGGAATGCAGCCGAATATTGCGGGAATAATGTATTCCACTATGTTTCTGACTGCCACCGAGCTGTTTTGGAACAGAACCTCAAGAGGATCGACAAGAAACATGTAGGAAGCCACAAAGACTGCGATAAACAGAAGAGAAAGGCAGAACGAATAAAGCAAAGCGGCACTGTTTGATTGTCCGCCCTCCGGGAAGAAGATTGATCTGAAAATACCATCGATTTTTCCCGACAGCCTGCCTCTTTCCTTTTGCGCCATATTAGCCTTCCATGAACAACTTTTTGAAATAATATTAAGAAATGCAAAAGTGGTTTGTCAAATCTTTTGACATCATGCACTCTTTGTGTCAAAATCCACAAGAGGAAGGTATATTTATGCAGACTGAAGGCTTTTGGGTATTAAGGCCCTTTAATCCTGTTTTTCTTTGCAGTTTCGGTTTTTTCATCGTACTGCTCATAGTCTCATCGCTGATTCTCAGAAACAAGTCTGAAAAGACAAGACGTACAGTTCTTTGCACAGCGTGTGTCATCACCGTCATTTCGTTCTTTGTCTACAAGTACATGCTGTCCCTTGATGCGGATTACAGAGTGATTAACTCAGCCATGGGCGGTTTCAACTGGTGGACTGAGCTTCCTCTGAACCTTTGCAACATCAACATGATTCTCATTCCAATCGCAGTTTGGAAGAGAAACAGAGCTCTGATGAGTTTCAGTTTCTTCCTGGGCCAGCTTGGTGCCCTTATGGCTCTTTTAATGCCAAGTACAGGTTTTTCAGGCTACTCGCTCTTGCTTCCGAGAATGATGGGATTCTTCTTCACCCACTACATGGTTTTTATCGAAAGTATCGCTCTTGCCTCTTTCGGTCTTTTCAAGCCCACATTCAAGGACATTCCAAGAACACTTCTTGCAACAGTTGTGATCTCTTTGGTTGTCTTTATCATCAACATCATTCTCAGAAAGACAGGTCTGGGACTGAAGGCAAACTACTTCTTCTCAGTTGAAACTGAGGGCAACCCCGTTCTGGAGATCTTCCATGGATGGATTCCTGTTCCATACCTTTTCCTTATGCCTGCCTTGGTGGTTCTTGCCATCTTCATGAGCATAGAGACCTTCTTTTTCACGATCTTCGGGAAGAAGAAAGCAAACTGAATGAAGTTTTAGCGGCGGTGCCAAGGCATCGCCGTTTTTTTTGCTTGCTAAATCTGCTTACTAAATGCTTTCTTGACCAGCACAATATGTATATGTTATCTATATACTATCTGGCCAAATTTTGGCCGCAAGGAGTTTTTGTCCAATCATGGATGATGGTAGTAAACCCCCGCTGTTATGGGTTATATTTCTGCTGCTAGGCGCAGCATATTGTGCAATTACGGAGACTGCGCTCTCCTCAGCTTCCAGAAACAAGATTAAGGTTGCATCTGACCACGGGAATCCCAGGGCCAAAACAGTTCTGTCCATAATGGACAACTTTGACAAGGCAATCACCACACTTTTAAT
>JAGBRG010000065.1 GCA_017632495.1 Spirochaetales bacterium | reverse complement strand
GTACATCTTAATGTCATGAAGGACCATTTTCTCCGGGCTGTAACCGAAGTCGACTCCGTCGAATGTCACAGCGCCTTCGAGCTTTCTGTAGGTGACGCTTCCGTCAGCCTGATGGCGGTGCTTCCATGCCCAGGTCTCGGTCAGCTCTTCGGTTTCAGTGATGTTGCCTTCTTTGTCGATTTTGGCACGCACAAGCTCAACATAACCGTTGTCTTCCTCGGGCTTTTGGTCCATCATCTCCAAAACTCGTCTTGCACCTGCGCTGGCCATGACGATGCTGGAGAACTGCTGGCTCACCTGGGTAATCGGCATGCTGAAGTTTCTGTTAAGCGACACAAAGGTCACAAGAGCTCCCAATGTCAGTCCTGTAAAGCCGTTAAGAGCCAAAACAGCACCGGCAATAGCCACCAGAACGTAGCTTATGTTTCCGATGTTGCCGTTTACGGGCATTATGATGTTTGCAATTGAGTTGGCGTTTCTTGCACTCTGGCGGAGCTTTTCGTTGAGCTTCTCAAATTCCTCGACGCTTCTTTGCTCATGACAGAAGACCTTTACAACCTTCTGGCCCTGCATCATCTCCTCGATATAGCCGTTGACGTTTCCAAGGGCCTTCTGACGCTCGGAGAAGTACTTTCCTGAGCTTGAGCTGAGCTTTGCGGTGATCTTAAGGCTAATTGCGACCATCAGAATTGATAAAGCTGTAAGCGGAAGATTCAGGGCTATCATGCTGATAAGAGTTGATATCAAGGTTATTGATGAGCTGAACAGCTGGGGAATGCTCTGACTTATCACCTGACGGAGAGTGTCTATGTCGTTTGTGTACACAGACATTATGTCACCTCTGGAGTGCACGTCGAAGTACTGAAGAGGGAAGGTTTCCATCTTGTTGAAAAGCTCTGTTCTGAGCTTCTTAAGGGAACCTTGGGTGACGGAAATCATGATTCTGTTCATCGAGTAGTTACAGATGATTCCTACCACCAGTACGCATGCAAGTGTCATAAGGCGCCGTGCAAGCGGTGAGAAATCGGGATTCGCCTTTCCGATCAACGGGACGATATAGACATCTATCAGGCTTCTTGTGAACAGAGTCATGGAAAGAGTTGCAAGGGCTGAAATCACAATACAGGCGATTGCCGCCACGTAGTGGAACTTGTAGTCCTTAAGAACATAGCGCATGATTCTGATAATCGGTTTGAATGTGCCTTTCTGCGGTTTGACCAACATTCCTCTGGGAGGACGTGACTGCTGACGATCGTTTCTTACGTTCATGCCTTCCTCCTAGTTCATCTTCTCATCGAAGTCGCCGCCGCTCTGCATCTGAACCTCACAGATTTCCTTGTAAATCTGATTGAATTTGAGCAGATTGTCGTGTGTGTCAAATCCGTTGACCTTACCGTCATCCAGAACCAATATCCTGTCTGCGTCCTGTATGCTTGAGATACGCTGTGAAATGATGAGCTTTGTAACGTGAGGGATGTTTTCCCTGAATGCTTTTCTGATTTTTGCATCAGTTGCAGTATCCACGGCACTTGTCGAGTCATCCAGAATAAGAATCTTCGGGTTCTTCAGAAGAGCTCTTGCGATGCAAAGTCTCTGCTTCTGACCTCCGGAAACATTCGTGCCTCCCTGTTCTATCCAGCTGTAGTACTTATCCGGTTTCTGTTCGATGAACTCATCCGCACAGGCCAGGATGCAGGCGTTTTTACATTCTTCTTCAGTTGCATTCTCGTTTCCCCATCTGAGGTTGTCGATGATTGTGCCGCTGAATATTTCGTTTTTCTGAAGAACGACGGAGACGTTGTTTCTAAGGACCTCTATATCATAGTCCTTCACGTCGATTCCGCCGACTTTCACTTTTCCTGAGGTTGTATCATATAGCCTTGAAATCAGGCTCACAAGTGTGGTTTTTCCGCTTCCTGTTCCACCGATTATTCCAATTGTCTCGCCTGATTTGATATGGAGGTTTATGTCCCTGAGGGTGCTTTCTCCGGAACCCTTTCTGTACGAGAACTGAACGTCCTCAAAATCAATGGAGCCGTCATAGACCTCCATGACAGGGTTTTCGGGATTCTTGATTTCGGGTTCTTCTGTGAGAACTTCATTGATTCTCCTTGCTGATGCAAGGCTCATCGAGAGCATTACGAAGATCATGGATGTCATCATCATGGACATGAGCATGCTGGCGACATAGCTAAATAGCGATGTGAGGTTTCCTGTCGTCATCGTTCCTGCGACGATGAAATGTGATCCGAGCCAGGCAAGCATCATCATGCTTGTGTAGACTACGGACATCATCACAGGTCCGTTGAATGCAAGAATCTTCTCAGCTTTTACGGAAAGTGAGTATATCCAGTAGGCAGCCTTGCCGAATTTCTCCTTCTCAAAGTCCTCTCTGACAAATGCTTTTACTGCCCTGATTCCGGTAACGTTTTCCTGGATGCTGGCGTTCAGCTCATCGTATTTTTCGAACATCCTTTTGAAGATCGGCATGACCTTGTGCATGATGAAAAACAGGCAGAAACCCAAAAAGACAAGACCTGCAAGGAATACAAGCGTCAGTCTGACGTTGATCATGAAGCACATGACCATACTCAGAATCAGCATAAGAGGTGCACGAACTGCAATTCGCATTGTCATCTGGAAGGCGTTTTCAACGCTTGTGACATCTGTTGTCATTCTGGTTACAAGACCAGCCGTGCTGAAATGGTCGATATTTGAAAAAGAGAAGGCCTGAATCCTTCTGTACATTTTCTTTCTCAGGTTCGACGCAAATCCAGTGGCAGCCGTAGCCGAGGTCTGTCCTGCTTTGATTCCGAAGAACAGACTTATGAATGCCAGAATCAGCATTATGGCACCGTAATAGAATATGTTGTACAGATTTCCCTCATTTATGCCCTTGTCGATAATCTTGGCAGTGACAAAAGGGATTAGTATTTCCATGAAAACTTCTGCAGAGGTGAGAAGGGGCGTCAGAATCGCCTGCTTCTTGTACTCTCCGATCTGTTTTAAAAGAGTTTTAACCATAATTGGAATATATATATTAACTGAGTAAGAGGCAATAAGATTGGTCTTACTGTTTAATACTCTCCGACACCGCCTGATTCAAAGTACTTGCTAAGCTCAAACGGTGAAAGAACACCTTTTTGAGTCACAATACCCGTTATCAGCTCTGGTGGTGTCATGTCAAAGGCAGGGTAGTAACCTTTGATTCCAAGACCCGTGGCAGCTGTCCGGATGTGCATAGCCTCAAGAGTCTCATCGGGATTGCGCATCTCGATTTTCACAGTGTCCCAGGTTTTGTGTCCCGGATCCGGAGCACCTGCGACGTATACAGGAATTCCGAAATACTTGGCACAGATTGCTATCTGGCTTGTTCCGACTTTGTTAAAGACATAGCCGTCGCAGCAGATTGCATCGGCTGCGCATGTAAATACATC
>JAGBRG010000064.1 GCA_017632495.1 Spirochaetales bacterium | reverse complement strand
GCAGAGCGGTTTTCTTCATCTGAAGTTCGCAGACCTTGAAAAGGATGTCTCCATGATGGCCACAGCCCGTGATGAAGTGGATGCCATTCTGGCCCAGGACCCCGGCCTTCTTAGCCTTGAAAACTCCGTAATCCGCAAAGTCCTTTCAAGCAGCTGAGTTTTTTGTGTGGATTCGACTTTCAACTCTTAATTTCTGAAAAATGCGGTGTCATAATTATCCTTACCCCCAGGAGGATAATCCCATGATGTCGTATGAAAACAACCTGCAGATGAACATGATTCTCACCGGTCTTGAAGAAGGCGAGCGCCGCGGGTGGATGAAGGCCCTGCGTGATGTCGCCTACAACATGTCGGAGCTTGGCGTGGACATTGACACAATCGCCAAATATCTAGGCATTTCAATCATGCAGCTTCGCTATCTGGTCAACTGCACAGACTGGGACATAGAGTCAACAACTACCACAGCCTGCCGCATTAACGAGCCTGCGTATATTTGATAGTGACAATTACACGATATCGTGTTAATGTTATTTCAAGGATTAAGTATGTCGTTACTTTCTGTTTCGGAATATGCCAATAAAACCAACAAGGACCCTGGAAACATCAGACGACTTCTTGCTGAAGGTCGCCTTCAGGGGAAGAAGATAGGAAAACAGTGGGTTCTTGATGAGGATACTCAATATCCTACTGATCAAAGAGTGGTTTCCGGCATATACAAAAACTCTAGAAAAAAAAAGTATTTCAATGCGGATAGAATTCTCGCTTCCTCTGTCAGGGGGATGATTAAGGAATTGCAAGATATTTATGGAAGTCACCTATTTCAGACGATACTATATGGTTCCTATGCGAGGGGAGATGAAACCGAAGAGTCTGATGTTGACATTGCTTTGTTGGTAGAAGGAAAGATTGATCCGGAAATGACAGAGAAGATGATCATATGTGTTGCTCGGCGCGAACTGGAATGTGGCAGAGTTCTGTCCGTTGTAGACATTGATAACAAAAAGTATTCCGAGTGGTCTGATACTCTCCCGTTTTACAGAAACTTGAAGAAGGAGGGTATTGTTTTATGGACCAGAAACTGAAGGCACTATCCGCAGTCAGACTCCAGAAGGCAGTTCGTAGCCGAGGTGGAGAAGTATCTTCAGATACAAATAAATGATACAGGCAAAACCAATGAAAAAGGGATTACGGAGGTAATCAATGAGACGAAGTGATCGTGAAGTAACTGATATCAACAGCATTCTGGAGATTGTCGGAAGGGCAAAGATTCTCCATCTTGGGCTGTTTGACAAAGGTTTTCCCTATATTGTGCCTATGCATTTCGGATATGAGTTCAACGATGGAAGATTTGTATTCTTCCTGCATAGTGCGAAAGAAGGACATAAGCTGGATCTGATTAAAGACAATCCCAATGTCTGTATTGAAATGGAATGTGATGTGAATCTCATATCCGGCGGAGAAGTGCCCTGCAAGTATGGCTCAGAATATGCATCGGTAATCGGACGGGGACATGCAGAGCTGGTTGGGGATGAAGAAGAGAAAATCAAGGGTCTAAAGCTTTTGATGAAAAATCAAACCGGACGTAGCTTTGAGATAGACAGCAAGATGGCTGAATCGGTAGAGGTAATAAAGGTTGTGATTTCAGATTTGTCTGCAAAGGCAAGAAGAAAAAGTTAATCAATCACCCTGTCGGGACAGAGGGCTTTCACTTGTGTTTCTGTAGAACTTAATCATGTTGCGCCCGTACTTTCGGGTGTCACAGAGCTTCAGGTCTCCGATAGTTTCTGGCCATTGGTTTTCTTCAACGGCAGGGATGTGGATT
>JAGBRG010000063.1 GCA_017632495.1 Spirochaetales bacterium | reverse complement strand
TTTCGGAAAAACTATTGACTTTTGTTTCTGTTTATAGAAACATTAGGGCAAGTGAGGTAACAAAAATGAAAAAAACAGTTGTCATTCTTATGGTTCTGCTTCTTGCAGTGTCGTTTGTTTTCGCAGGCGGTAGCTCGGAAACATCAAAGTCGGGAAAGAAGACCTATACGGTCGGAATCTGTAACTTCGTAGATGATGCATCGCTGAATCAGATCTGCGAAAACATCCAGAATCAGCTTTCTTCAATTGCAGAGAAGAAAGGTGTTGAAATCAAGATCAAGTATGACAACTGCAATGCCGATGCAAACGTCATGAGCCAGATCATCGCCAACTTTATTGCCGACAAGGTAGATGTGATGGTCGGTGTCGCAACTCCTGTTGCAATGCAGATGCAGGCAGCTACGGAAGACAACAAGATTCCGGTAGTCTTTGCTGCAGTCTCTGATCCGCTAGCAACCGGAATCGTGGCCTCTTTAGAGGCTCCCGGTGCAAATATCACAGGTACATCGGATTTTCTGGACACCAATGCTGTCATGAATCTTATCTTTGCCCTGAACTCGGGCGCAAAGAAAATCGGTCTTCTGTATGACGCAGGCCAGGATTCCTCAACAACAGCAATTGCCACAGCCAAGGATTATCTTAAGACAAAGGGCGTGACAGTCGTTGAGAGAATGGGAACAACAGTCGATGAAGTTGTCCTTGCTGCCAAGGCACTGATTGCAGACAAGGTCGATGCAATCTTCACACCGTCTGATAACACAATCATGACAGCTGAGCTTTCAATCTATGAAGCACTTGCCGCTGCCAAGATTCCGCACTACGCAGGCGCCGATTCATTTGCTCTCAACGGAGCCTTCCTCGGATACGGAGTAGACTATGCAAACCTCGGAAGAGTCACAGGTGACATGGTCGCTGAGATTCTTCTGGATGGTAAGAAGCCCGCTTCAATGCCGGTCAGAACATTCGACAACGGAACTGCCACAATCAATGTTGAGACAGCCGCTGCAATGGGTTATAATTTCGACTCGTTGGCAGCAACGTTCGCACCGTTCTGCACAAAGGTTGTTCCTATTACAACCGCTGAAAGCTTCTGATTCAGGGTAGAAGATGTTCAATTCATTCTTTGCTCTAGGCGCCACAGCGCTGGAGCTGGGGCTGATAAGCTCCCTAACGGTACTTGCATTATTTCTGAGCTATTCAATGCTCAATGTCTGTGACCTTTCCACTGACGGCTGCTTCACACTGGGAGCGGCCGTCGGTGCTGTTGTTGCTATATCGGGTCATCCGTACCTGTCACTTGGTGCTGCAATCTGCGCCGGTATGGTTTCAGGCTTTATCACAGCTCTTTTACAGACAAAGATGGGCATAGACAGCCTGCTTTCCGGAATCATCGTAAACACGGGTCTTTATTCGGTGAACATCGCAATCATGGGCGGAGCATCGCTTTTGAACATGAACAAAACTGAAACCGTGTTCACCAAGGCCAAGATGCTTTTTGCACATTCTTTCATCGGGCCTCAGTACAGGCTTGTTGTTGTGATTACCATTGTAACTCTGGCTCTTGTTCTTCTGACATGGTTTTTAAAGACGAGGCTGGGTCTTGCAATCAGAGCCACCGGAAACAACCCGGACATGGTCAAATCCTCTTCCATCAACCCCACGTTCACAACAATCGTGGGGCTTTGTCTTTCAAACTCCCTGACAGCTCTTTCAGGTTGTCTTTTGGCACAGAGTCAGAAATCGGTGAACGTGACAATCGGTTCCGGTATGGTCACAATCGCCTTGGCCTCACTTTTGATCGGACGAGCCTTCATGGGAAAAGGCGGAATCGGGAAGAGGGCAGTCGGAGCAGTTTTAGGCGCATTTGTATTCCGTCTTGTCTACACAATAGCACTGAGATTTAATCTTCCGGCATATATGCTCAAGCTGGTCTCGTCCGTAATAGTCATCATTGCTATAGCAGGGCCTTATTTCAAACAACGTCTTCCGGAGCTTAAGAGAATCAGAAAAGCTTCAAAGGGGGATCGTCATGCTTGAACTTATCGATGTCTGCAAGACCTTCAATCCCAAGACTATTTTTGAAAAGGTTGCTCTGGATCATGTGAATCTCAAGGTCCAGGACGGAGATTTCATCTCCATAATCGGAGCAAACGGGGCCGGAAAGTCCACGCTGTTCAATGCAATCTGCGGTTCGTTTCTGACTGACAGCGGAAAAATAATTCTGGACGGCGAGGATATTACATTCAAGCCTGACCACATCAGAGCCAAGACAATCGGCCGTCTTTTCCAGGATCCTATGAGAGGCTCTGCCCCAGGTATGAGCATCGAGGAGAATCTTGCCTTGGCAGCAGGCCACGGCGGATGGCTTAGTAAGATATCCAAGGCTGACAAGGAAGCTTTCAGAGAAAGGCTTTCTCTTTTGGATATGGGGCTTGAGGATAGGATGAAGCAGCCTGTGGGCCTTCTTTCCGGAGGCCAGAGACAGGCCCTGACACTTCTCATGTCCACATTCAATCCTCCCAAGCTTCTTCTTATGGACGAGCACACTGCGGCCCTGGATCCGTCAACGGCGGAGAAGGTGCTTGAGCTGACGAAGAAAATAGTCGATGACAATCATCTGACATGCCTTATGATCACGCACAACATGCAAAGCGCACTTGAGCTTGGAAACAGAACAATAATGATGCATCATGGAAAAATCATATATGATGTATCAGGAGACAAGAGAAAGGGTCTGGGTGTTTCGGACCTTCTGGGACAGTTCAAGAAAGCCGCCGGAAAAGATCTGGACAACGACAGGATGATTCTTGTCTGATTTGAGAGGGCATTGTAATGAAATTAAATGAGCTGAAAGCGCATCAGTCGGCAGTGATTACCGCCGTAAAAGGCAGGGGAGCTTTAAGGCAGCATCTTCTGGATATGGGAATGATTCCCGGAGCCAGGGTCAAGATGATAAAGCATGCTCCCATGGGAGACCCCATCGAGTACATGATCCACGGGTATGAGCTTACTCTCAGGCTTGCGGACGCAGAGAAAATCGATGTTGATCCTGTCTCTGATAATGTAAGGGTAAAATCTGACGATAATCCTAAAAAGCCTATCGCGCACCCTGGCCTTGGTGAGGAAGGAAAGTTTCATCCCAAGGGAACCGGAGAGGCTCTTCCTGACGGAACAAAGCTCACATTCGCACTGGTGGGGAACCAGAACTGCGGAAAGACAACGCTGTTTAACCAGCTTACAGGGTCAAACCAGCATGTGGGAAACTTCCCTGGAGTTACGGTCGACAGAAAAGACGGTGTCATCAAGGGCTATCCCGATACCCTGATTACTGACCTTCCCGGAATCTATTCAATGTCTCCGTATTCAAGCGAGGAGCTTGTTTCAAGAAACTTCGTCCTTAAGGAAAAGCCCAAGGCAATCATAAACATAGTCGATGCCACCAACATAGAGCGCAATCTTTATCTGACCATGCAGCTTCTTGAGATGGATGTTCCCATGGTAATTGCCCTGAACATGATGGATGAAATGCGCGGAAACGGCGGAACCGTGATGGTCAACGCCATGGAGGCTATGCTCGGTGTTCCTGTCGTCCCGAT
>JAGBRG010000062.1 GCA_017632495.1 Spirochaetales bacterium | reverse complement strand
GGAATGACTATGTAGTTGTCGCTTTCCACCTCATTCATGGCCTTGAGAAAATCTCCTGTGGAGGGGTTTTCCGGAACAATCAGATCAGCTCCAAGCTCCTTGAACTTCTTGCCTATCGCTGGGCCCTGTGCCATGGCAACCACAGTAAGATGCTTCTTCTTTTTCTTTTTGGCAGGCTCTTTTTTCGAGCTCTTTATCAGAGTCTCCTCATGCTGAAGAGCCATGTTCTCTATTTTGACCGTCAGAAATTCGCCGTACTTACGGCACTCGTTTAAGACACTTCCCGGGGTCATGGTGTGAACGTGGATTTTCACAATGTCATCGTCCTTGAAGCAGACTACCGACTCTCCGCCGATGGATGAAAGGTAGTTTAGGATGACATCTGTGCTGAAAGTGTCCACATCAACCTTGGAGCTCTGAAGTCGGATCAGAAGCTCTGTGCAGTAGCCGAACTTAAGGACGCTGTCGCGTGTGAATGCGTTGATGTCTATGTTGGCAACACCTGGGGCCAATGGAACTTCCTTTGCTGCGGGGTTGTAGGACGGGTCCACCAGGGCCTTGTACATGCCCTCGGCTATGGCAACATAGCCTGCTCCGCCGCTGTCTATCACATCTGCCTCGGCAAGAACAGCCAGCATTTCCTTTGTGTGTGAAAGTGTTTCCTTGGCCTGCTGGAGGTGGACTTTGAAAAAGTCTTCGACAGATGAATACTCGTTGATTTTCTTAGCCGCAGCCTCGGTGGCCTCCCGAAAGACGGTAAGAATCGTGCCCTCGGTCGGATTCACCACAGCCGAATAGGACGTCTTTACACCGCTTTCATATGCTCTGACAAGATCTTCTGCAGTGGCATCGCTCTTGCCGCTAAGGCCCTCATCGATTCCCTTGAAGATCTGTGAAAGAATCACACCCGAGTTTCCGCGGGCGCCGATTACGGTTCCCTTTGCAAAAAGCGATGAAACATCGCTTAAAGAGTTCTGTGTGGCTGCTTCCTTTATTCTGGACATTCCCTTGTTGACGGTGCTGGTCATGTTACTGCCGGTGTCACCGTCTGGTACAGGGAAGACATTTAGCTCATCTATCTCATCACTGTTGGCGCCGAGATTCCCGGCCCCACCTGCCAGCATGCGGGCGAATGTCGGCCCGTCAAGCTTCATGGTGTTCATAAAAGCTCTCCTAGTCTTATATTCAACTAAAACAGTATATCGAAATACAGTTTATTAAACAATGAGTAGATTAATTTAGTTCTTATTCTCAGCGTTTGCCGGATATGAGCTTTTCATAATCCCTGTCCTGGGAAATGAACATGCTCCAGCAAAGGCACAAAAGGGAACCTACGACCAATGTCGTGGCAGTGTTTGAAAGAGCGGCTACTATGCCCTGACGGAACACATAACCTGCATTACTGCCATAGAAAAGAATCTCCATAATCGGAGCACAAAGAGCAAAACAGATCAGGTTGGAGACAAACTGAACACCGTTGAAGATCAGAAAACTCTTTCCTGTGAACTTGCGCTTTGAGATATTGAGAGACCTTCCTCCGAACCCCGTAAGAAGTCCGAAGAGGCCTGAAGAAATGACCCAAGGCCACCAGAAGCCCGAATAATGCGAAGACAGAGCATGGCCGCCGAAACCTGCGACAAAGCCCACAATCGGGCCGAAGAGAGCGCTTAAAAATGCCAAAAGTCCGTACTGGATACTAAGGTCTGTGTTGGTGACTATGAAGCTTGGAATTGCAACATAAGTATCCAACAGAGCAAACAGAATCATGCCAATGACCGATGCAATAACCTTAGAAACGATTTTCTTCATCTTTTCTCCTCTTCTACCATATCACATCGGATCCGCAAAAGTATAGGTATGTTTTCCGCGGGTCTTTGACTCATAGAGGGCATTATCGCATTTGACAAAAAGATTATCCACGTCAGTTGCATCAGATCCATGTGCGATTCCCACACTGACCGAGTGGGCAGGAACATCGCCTTCCGGTTCTGAAAGCTCCTTGTTTATCTGCTTGATCTTGTGGGCAATCAGGCTCGAGACCTTCTTGGGCGCATGGTTCATCAGAACCACAAACTCATCGCCTCCGATACGGCAGACATAGTCGTCGCTTCTGAAATGCTCTTTAAGAACACGCGCAACACGCTTAATAGCCTCATCTCCGACAGGGTGTCCCTTTGTATCGTTGATTTCCTTGAAGTCATCGACATCGAAAAGGAGCATGAAGGTATTGTTCAGATCAACGCTTGAAAGAAGAAGGTCATAACCTGCGCGGTTGTAGACACCTGTAAGCTCATCGTGCGATGCCTTGAAGTTAAGCTTCGCAAGACTCTTCTTGTAGGCTTCATACATCTTGTTGTATGCCTTGGCAAGGTATCTGAACTCCACAGCTCCGCCTTCGGGGATTGGGCTGTCGTCCTTGATGCGGTCAACAGCGTTCAGAACCGGATGGATTCCAAGCGTTGTGGTAAGGACTACCATGGCAATGATGCCGATTGTCTGAAGAAGGATTATAACACGGACACCCTGAAGATCCTGACTGAGGTTCTGAAGTGATGCGGCATCCTCATCGTATGCCATCTTCTCAAGCTCATTCAGACTTTCCTTCATGTCTTTTCTGATGAGGTTCTTCTGTCTGTAATACTCATCGTCATGAACCATGAATGCGGCAAGACTCATCTTCTCCTCAGAAGACAGGGCCTTGTCCTTCTCAGTAAGCTCAACTGATTTCAGAACATCCGGATACTCTCTGATTCCGATGGCCTCTATGACAAGCTTCATCGCATAATAT
>JAGBRG010000061.1 GCA_017632495.1 Spirochaetales bacterium | reverse complement strand
CTTCAAACTTGTTGTGTACTACCGCGCTGCTCATTGAAACACCGGCTCCTACTGCAAGCTTCACTGCATTGAAATCAAGCTTGTAGGCAACACCAGCTGAAATGTTGTAGAAGTGGATACTCAGGCCATCGCTTCCTTCGCTGAGCTTCTCCCAGTCACCGTTGCCTTCTTTAAAATCACCATCCTTCGGGAAAACCATGCTGAGCTCTGCATATACAGTAAGATTGTCGGATATATCTGCAAGGACACCTGCATCGAAACCGAAGCCGCTGGTCTTCAGGTTCATCTCTTCCTTGAATAATCCAGAGTTCTCATCAACCGGGGTCTTGAAATTTGCAAATGCAAATGTGCCACCTGCCTTGACTGTTACGTCTGCGAACAATGCTGTTGCTACGAGCAGAACTGCGAGAATTGAAAACAATTTCTTCATAATCTGTTTCTCCTTTTCTGTTGTTAATATAATACCAAAAATGGATACATGGTTACAGAACAAAAAATATACTCAGTCCTGTAAGTCGAAAGATTCATACAAGAAAGCGTTTCGGTATTAATCTTGACTTACACGATTTGCCTTTTTTTACACGATTTGAGGTTTTTTACACGATTTGCCATGAAAACCCAAATAGATGAAAACAAATGAATTACAAGTTAAGCTGCACGATGAGACTGTTAGTTAATTGTAAGATTGTTTATTTTATTTGACGTAAAGAAATAAAAAAATACTGAAGCCTTTTGAATTGTATCAAAAAACTTCAGTTAATATGGAGGTGGGGGGAGTCGTCCTTCAGCCTACAGGTATTCCGGCTTCAGGCCAGCTACGCTGCAAACCCTCCACCGGAGGCTTTGCTTGATGCTCCGCGTCCGACTCCAATCAAACACCTATCTCCAAATAAAAACAGGACCCTTGCGGGTCCCATTTTCATTTGGAGGTGGGGGGAGTCGGACCCCCGTCCTAACGAACCATCCATCAGCGTCTACAGGCTTAGATCCGGCTGAATGAGTCTTGATTCTCCTAGGCAGTCGGTCAGTCTTTCAGAGAACCCAGGGTGTGGAGGTCTCTACAGCCTACATCCATCAGCCATAGACAAGCCCAAAGGATTTACAGGGTATAGGACCATGGGCGAGGCACCCCATACCTTGTCCGTTCTGGCTACGATTAAGCAGCGAGAGCGAATTCTGCTTCGTCGAGGACGAAATCGTCTTCTTTCTTGGCAGTTGTGAATTTTGCTAGTTTAACAAGTTGGCGCTTGACCTGCAGCTGGTGGCCTGAAACCCGCCAGTCGAAACCAATACACCCCCGAAGAAATATATTGGTGCAATGGGAATATACAACAATTTCCCTTATGGGGCAAGCTTTTTGTGTCAGCAGACTTTGTGATGTGGTAAAATTACTCAGTTTGAATTCAATTTGGAGTGAATATGCAGGATCCGCTTGTTCTTACCTTTGATCTCGGTACACAGAGCATGAAAGCTCTTCTGATAAACAAAAAGGGAGAAACGGTGCTTTCTTCTCAAGTACAGTATGAGTATCCGTGCATCCCGTCTGAAATCCGCGGCCGCGCCGAGCAGGAACCAGACTTTTATTATGACCGCCTCTGTGAGGCAGGCGAGCTTCTTAAGAAAAAGGATACACAAAACTTCTTTTCCCGCATAATCGCTGTTACTGTCACATGCATCAGAGATACAGGACTGATACTGGACAAGGATCACAAACCGCTTAGAAACATCATTGTCTGGATGGACGAGCGCCGTGCAAAAGGCGATCCCAAACCGCCGTTCTTACACAAGATTCTATTTGCTTCTGTAGGAATGACAGAGACCATAGACCTTCTGTATAAGAGTGCTCAGTGCAACTGGATAATGGAGGAGGAGCCTGAGCTTTGGGCCAAGGCAGACAAGTTCGTGATGATTTCTTCGTACATGAACTATAAACTCACGGGTCAGCTCAAGGACGGAGACGCAAACCAGGTGGGTCATATTCCGTTTGACTACAGAAGACGCAAATGGATGAAGAAAGGTCTTTCCAGATGTGTGGCCGATATACCTTTGGAAAAGCTTGTGGACATAGTAGAT
>JAGBRG010000060.1 GCA_017632495.1 Spirochaetales bacterium | reverse complement strand
GGACACCCTTGGTGCCGTCAGATAAAGTGCGCGCCTTGGTCTGCCCGCAGTGCCATCACACAATATACCCAGACATCCATCCTGCAGTGAACATCGCAATCAGAAACGGTGATAAGCTTCTTCTGATCAAGAACAACATAAACGGCTTTCCTCGCTACAGCCTCGTTGCAGGGTTCATCGAAATAGGCGAGACGGCAGAAGACACGGTGCGCCGCGAGAGCATGGAGGAGGTGGGCCTGAAGGTGAAAAATATCCGATACTTCGGAAGCCAGCCCTGGGGCATCGTCGGCAACCTCCAGATAGGGTTCTACTGCGATGTGGACGGCTCGGATGAAATCCGCGTGGACGGCAACGAGGTCAAGGAGGCCCTGTGGTTCAAGCGATCCGAAATCCCGCCACGTGATACCACAAGCATCACAGGTGCCCTGATCGAGGCCTTCAGACGGGGTGAAATCTGAGCCAAGAGGCGTCATGACATAAAATTATAAAATAGATAACAAAAACTGATGATGTTTTCAGTTTTTTTCGATATGATGCAATCGGAGTTAAAGCGTAGCCGCGGAAAAACCTCGGCATGAAATGCATAGTTATTATAAAGGAGATAAAAATGGCAATTGATCTTAAGGCCTATGGCATCACAGGTACAAAGGAAATCGTCTACAATCCGTCGAATGAGCTTCTGTTCAAGGAAGAGATGAACCCCAGCCTCACAGGCTATGACAAGGGTCAGCTCACCGAGCTGGGAGCCGTCAACGTCATGACAGGTATCTACACCGGTCGTTCACCCAAAGACAAGTACATCGTCATGGACAAGAACTCCAAGGACATAGTCTGGTGGACAACAGAAGGTTACAAGAACGACAACCATCCGATGTCAGAGCAGACATGGGAAACAGTCAAGAAGCTCGCTGTAGAAGAGCTCTCAAACAAGAGACTCTTTGTTGTCGATGCATTCTGCGGCGCCAACAAGGACACAAGAATGGCCATCCGTTTCATCATGGAGGTCGCATGGCAGGCACACTTTGTCCGCAACATGTTCATCAAGCCCACTGAGGAAGAGCAGAAGAACTTCAAGCCCAACTTTGTCGTCTACACAGCTTCAAAGGCCAAGGTCGACAACTACAAGGAGCTTGGACTCAACTCCGAGACATGTGTCGCATTCAACATCACAAGCCGCGAGCAGGTCATCCTGAACACATGGTACGGTGGAGAGATGAAGAAGGGTATGTTCTCAATGATGAACTACTATCTCCCTCTCAAGGGTATTGCAGCAATGCACTGCTCAGCCAACACCGACATGAGCGGCAAGAACACAGCCATCTTCTTCGGCCTCTCCGGAACAGGAAAGACCACTCTCTCAACAGATCCGAAGAGACTTCTCATCGGTGACGACGAGCACGGTTGGGACGACAAGGGCGTCTTCAACTTCGAGGGCGGCTCCTAAGCCAAGGTCATCAACCTTGACAAGGAGTCCGAGCCGGACATCTACACCGCAATCAAGCACGACGCTCTTCTTGAGAACGTCACAGTCGACAAGGACGGCAAGATCGACTTCGCTGACAAGTCAGTCACCGAGAACACCCGTGTCTCCTATCCGATCGACCACATCAAGAACATCGTCCGCCCGATCTCAACAGCACCTGCTGCAAAGAACGTCATCTTCCTTTCAGCTGATGCATTCGGAGTTCTCCCACCGGTATCCATCCTGACACCGGAGCAGACAAAGTACTACTTCCTCTCTGGCTTCACAGCAAAGCTTGCCGGAACCGAGCGCGGCATCACCGAGCCCACACCGACATTCTCAGCATGTTTCGGCCAGGCCTTCCTTGAGCTGCACCCGACAAAGTATGCCGAGGAGCTGGTCAAGAGAATGGAGCAGAGCGGAGCCAAGGCTTACCTGGTCAACACCGGTTGGAACGGAACTGGCAAGAGAATCTCCATCAAGGATACCCGTGGAATCATCGACGCCATCCTTGACGGCTCAATCCTCAAGTCACAGACCAAGAAGATTCCGTACTTCAACTTCGAGGTTCCGACATCACTTCCTGGAGTCGATCCGAAGATTCTGGATCCGAGAGACACCTATGCCGATGCCTCCCAGTGGGACGAGAAGGCAAAGGACCTCGCCGGAAGATTCATCAAGAACTTCGTCAAGTACACCAGCAACGCTGCAGGAAAGGCACTTGTTGCCGCAGGTCCTCAGCTCTGAGTTGAATCTTGTTGATTTCACGCCTCTGCTTCGGCAGAGGCTTTTTTTTGCCCCAAAAGTGTGCACATGAGGACATGTGATGTATACTGTGCTTATGATGAAAAGAAGGCTGTTTGTTTTATTGATTGTCGTTGTCATCGGTGCCGCCATGCTTTTTGCACAGGCCACACAGGAAAGAATCACAAGCAGGGTCGGAATCATTTCGGCAATGGATAATGAGATTGATCTGCTTCTGAAGAATGCGCAGATAGAGCGCGTTGATCAGATCGGAGGTTGGGACTTCAATGTCGGAAAGCTCTGCGGCAAGGATGTTGTCATAGTCAAAGCCGGAATAGGCAAGGTCTTTGCCAGCGCCGGAACCGCGGCGATGTTCTCCAACTACAACATCTCGTCTGTAATCTTCACAGGAATCGCAGGCGGAGTAGGAGATGAAACCAAGGTTCTGGATGTTGTTGTCGCAACGGATCTTGTTGCCCATGACTACGGAACCGTGACGGACGACGGTTTTTACTGGAGAGACGAATACATGGAGCAAACCGGTGGACGTTTCTTCTGTAACGAGAATCTTGTGAATATTGCAATCAAGGCCGCACAGGAAGTAGTAGGAAAGGACAGCACCTTCTCCGGAACAATCGCAACAGGCGACCAGTTCATTTCATCATCTAACTACGTTACCTACCTTCAACAGAGGTTCAATGCACTGGCCTGCGAGATGGAGGGAGCATCGGTTGCTGCGATCTGCAACCTGTACAGCATTCCGTTCGTAGTTCTCAGGACCATGAGCGACAAGGCAGACGGTCTTGCGCACGAGACTTATGAGAACATGGCAGACATCGCCGCAGACAATTCCTGTGATATAGTCATGCGGATGCTGATTGATATGAAGTGATATGAAATGAGTTAAAAAAAGAGGTTCCTCGTTAAAGGAACCTCTTTTCTTATGCACACAGTGTGGATCTTACAGAACCCTGAAAGCTCCGCGGCCGGCGTACTTTGCAATGTCGCCGAGCTCTTCCTCGATTCTGAGGAGCTGGTTGTACTTTGCAAGTCTGTCAGAGCGGCTCATTGAACCGGTCTTGATCTCTCCTGTCTCGAGTGCGACAACCAGATCTGCGATTGTGCAGTCCTCGGTCTCACCGGATCTGTGGGAGACGACTGAGACGTAGCCGTTTCTCTTGGCAAGGTCGATGGCCTCGAAGGTCTCTGTGAGAGTACCGATCTGGTTGACCTTGATGAGGATTGCGTTTGCAACACCCTTGTCCAAGCCCATCTGAAGTCTCTCGGGATTGGTGACGAACAGGTCGTCTCCGACAAGCTGGACTCTGTCGCCGATTC
>JAGBRG010000059.1 GCA_017632495.1 Spirochaetales bacterium | reverse complement strand
GCTGTAGAAGGCGTTTCTTGCATTCTGGGAAAGGCTTTCGACTGCATCCGGATCAATGTCCTTCTTTGCCCATGTCTTGCTCTCTTTCTCAAGCTTCTCTGCCATGCGGGCCATGCGGGCATATCCGCCCGGCTTGAGCATATCGGTAGCCATTGTGATTGGTCTGATACCTGTGTCGAAGATGTCCTGGACGGAGAAGATTGTACATCCGCCGCTGTAGGAAATCGGAAGCTGTCCCTTGAACTCCGCGCTGAGGCGGCTTGCGACTGTTGTTGAAATCGGAAGCAGTGCGCGGCCTGACATATACTTCTCCTCTCCGGGAAGAACCGAGCCGTCGTTGATGTTTCCGAGTGTGTTTGTAAGCTTGACGCCGAAGCCGAGGTTCATCTTCTTGGCAAGTTCGACGAGTCTGTGAAGCATTGCGATTGCATCAGGATACTGAAGATCGTGCTCAAAGCTCTCACGCCTCAGGCCTACATGGTCAAATCCTGTAAGGTCGAGGATTCTTCTGACCTCGTCATAGCCCAAAAGCGTCGGGTTGAGTTTGACGAATGTGTTGAGCTTCTTTTCTGTGAGCATGTAGGAGCAGATGGCCTCGATCTCCTTCGGAGGACATCCGTGCATTGTGGAGATGGTCACGCTCGGGCAGATGTTTGCGCTGATGCGGTCCTGCAGGCCCTTAAGGGATTTGGCATTGCCTTCAAGGTCTGTGCCCTCAAGGATGCTGCCCTCTTCTATAATATTCTTAAGAGCTGCCTTGTACTGGGCAAAAAGCGGGCTCTTTGTGGCATCGATCATGTTGTCGATGTAGGTCTGCATCTTGGGCTGCTTGATACCGTCAAGGTTGTAGCCGACACTCATGTTGAAGATGAAGTCCGGATCCTCGGCCTTGCCTGAGAATGCGGCCTGGATAAGATGGACTGCGAACCATGCCTTCAGATACTCGTCATAGGCCTTCTCGAGGGTATACTCGGTTGACCACTCGACGTTGTGACCTTCATCGCGTGCATCGATACACGGCTTTGCAATCTCAAGGTGATCCATAATCTGGACGGTCTTGAGCTCCATGAACCTTCCGCCGACCATGTAGGAACTGATGATGTTCTGGGCAAGCTGGGTATGTGGTCCTGCTGCCGGTCCGAGCGGTGTGGCGCACTTCTGACCGAAGACGGATATGCTGTGCTTTCCGCTCGGTTTGTAGAAATCCTCCTTGTGGATTCCGAATATTGTTCCATGATTGCGGTATTCTGAGAAGATTCTCTCAACTAGTTCCTCAAACGGAACGGGGCGCATTCTGTCTCCCATACATACTCTCCTTTTTTGTGGCCACGGCGGACCTGAATTCCTTTTGTGTGCGATTATCGGGCCCTGAAGCCCGGTATCCTATTATCAATTCTATCCCATATCACCCCAAAGTCAAATGTTTTTGCAACAAAGCGCAACAAATGATTTACAACCGCCAGAAGCTATGCGATAATTCCAAATGCAGGCCCATCGGGCCTCGAATCCAATCTGAAACAAGGGGGCAAAGATGCTCATCAATCTTAACGTCAACCCTGAGGTAAGGGCCAGAAACGTAAAGGTATGTAAGGAAAAAGGAATCATCCTTCCGACTTTCAAGCAGATGGTAGATCCTTCAACCGTTCCGGCTTCAATCAAAGAGAAGCTTGCAAAGACAGGTCTTTGGGATGTCAACCCGGTTAACCTGTTTAGAATCACATGGAAGAACGAGCCCGTGATGGAAGGCGGCGGATTCGGCGGTGTCAACTACATCGAGATCCCAAGACAGCTCACCGGCGTGAAGCCAAGAATCTTCGCTCTGGTCGGAAAGTACTTCCCCACCGGTGCCCATAAGGTTGGTGCAACATATTCATGTCTCGCTCCGGCTCTTGCAACCGGAAACTTCGATGCACAGAACCAGCAGGCAGTCTGGCCTTCAACAGGTAACTACTGCCGCGGCGGAGCATACAACAGCGCCCTTTTGGGATGTAAGTCAATCGCCATCCTTCCGGCAGAGATGTCAAAGGAGAGATTCGAGTGGCTCAAAACAGTAGCCGGAGAGGTCATTGCAACCCCGGGCTGTGAGTCCAACGTCAAGGAAATCTTCGACAAGTGCCACGAGCTTGATGCAGAGCGCGGAAAGCACATTGTCATCTTCAACCAGTTCGAGCAGTTTGAGAACTATCTGTGGCACTACACAGTAACAGGTTCTGCAATCCTCGAGGTTCTTAAGAAGCTCGGCGTCAAGCCAGAGAACGTACGCGGATATGCATCAAGCACAGGAAGCGGCGGAACACTGGCAGCAGGTGACCACCTCAAGGACGTCTATCCTCACCTCAAGATCGCAGCCGGTGAGGCAAAGCAGTGCCCGACACTCCTCAGAAACGGATTCGGCGGACACAGGATCGAAGGTATCGGAGACAAGCATGTACCATGGATCCACAATGTAAAGAACACCGACATGATCTGTGCTATCGACGATCAGGATTGTATGGATATCTACAGACTGTTCAACGAGAAGGCCGGAATCAAGTACCTGAAGGAGACCGTCGGTCTTTCAGACAAGCAGATCGAAGACCTGCAGCTCTTCGGAATCTCCGGTATCGGCAACATGCTCAGCGCAATCAAGATGGCCAAGTACTACGAGATGGACGAGGACGATGTTCTGTTCACAATCTGCACAGACTCCTCAATCATGTACAAGACCAGACTCGCAGAGCTGGATGAGCAGCAGGGCAAGTTCTCCGAGATGGAGGCAGCACGTGTGCACAGCGGAGCACTTCTCCACCAGAGCATCCAGGATGCACTCGAGCTCACCTACTACGAGAGACTCAGAGTACACAACCTCAAGTACTACACATGGGTCGAGCAGCAGGGCAAGACCTACGAGGAGCTCAACAGACAGTGGTACGACCGCGACTACTGGAAGTCAATTCCTCCGATGGCCGCCAAGATCGACGAGCTCATCGAGGCTTTCAACAAGGAAGTTCTCGCCTGAGTGCGGATCTTCTGTTCAGGGCTGCTTTCGGGCAGCCCTTTTATTGTTCTAACAACTGTTCTAACATCAAGGAGTCAAAATGAAGTTCAAATACGTATGTGTTGACTGCGGCAAGGAATATGTCACCGACAAGATCATCTATCAGTGCCCCGAATGTGCCGCAAAGCAGAAGGAAGGAGAGTTCCCGCGCGGATACCTTAAGGTCATCTACGACACCGAGGACCTGAAGAAGCTTGCAAAAAAAGACCATGTGTCCATCTACGACTTCTTCCCCTACACCGTCCCCACTCCCGAGGTCTACCCCGTGGGAGTCACCCCGATTGTGGTGCCAAGGCGCCTGAACGAGAAAACAGGCCTTAAGAACGTCTGCTGCAAGATGGACGCCTACCTTCCCTCAGGCTCATTCAAGGACAGGGCCAGCCAGCTTATCGCCGCCCAGGCCATAGCTCACAAAGTCAACAGAATCGCCCTGGCATCAACCGGAAACGCCGGAGCCGCCATGAGCTGTGCCGGAGCCGCATACGGACTTGACATCATCCTCTTCGTCCCCGAGACCGCACCGATCAACAAGCTGATGCAGAGCGTCCTCTACGGGGCAACGGTCGTCCCGGTCAAAGGCACCTACGATGACGCCTTCCTCCTCTCCATCGAGTACACCAAGCACTTCGGCGGCATCAACCGCAACACCGCTTACAACCCAATGACGATCGAGGGCAAAAAGAGCATCTCAATCGAGCTCTTCGAGCAGCTCGGCCGCAAGGTTCCTGATGTTGTCTACGTTCCTGTCGGAGACGGCTGTATCATCAGCGGAGTCTACAAAGGCTTCTACGATCTGCTTCAGGCCGGCCTGAT
>JAGBRG010000058.1 GCA_017632495.1 Spirochaetales bacterium | reverse complement strand
CAGAGCATAAGAAAGACGCACCGATATCTGGGCAAGCTGAAGAGACATGGGATACTCTTTGCGGCTATAGACATCCTTTGCAATAAGAGGCGGCTGCGTCGTGGCAATGACGGAATTGAAGCCGAACAAAAGAGCAGCAACGCAGATTACAATGTCACTTCCCACAATCAGAAGATATGAAGCAAGAGCGACGATCAAGCAGGCAAGAATTGTAGTGCGTTTTGCTCCGATATAGTCGTTCAAGACTCCGAAGCTCAGCTTGGAGCTCATGTTTCCGATCATGTTCAGAGAAAGAAGAAGTGTCGGAGCTACCAGAGTCAGCCCTCTTTTCAGTCCCAGCGCGGGAAGCTGGTTGTTGAAGATAGCGGAAAAAGATGCACATGATGCAATCATCACAATGGAGATAACCCTGATGTCAAAAGGAATCCGTTTTGTCTCGCCCTGAGAAGTCTGAGGTAGTTCCGCAAGTCCTCCGAACGGGATGCAGCCCTTGTTTGCAGGCTCAAGATCCATGACAAAATACTGCATGGGGACTGTCATAATCAGGATGACAATTCCCGAAACGGCTATTGCAGCCCTCCAGGAGTAGCGGGCAATAAGAACGCCCAAGAGAGCACTCATCAAAGCCCCCACCAGACCTGCCGACATGGCCGTCATTCCAAGGGCAAAGCCCGCCCTCTTTGTGAACCAGTTCGAGACAGCAAGCGGAATAAGGATTCCTGTCACATAGACAATGAAAACGCCCTGGATTACGGCACAGATATACCATTGAATAATTGATTTTGAGAAAGCAAGAGAAATCTGGGCAAGACCCACAACCAGGCCTGACAACGGAATGAGGTATTTGACCTTGAATCGTCCGATAATCTTTATGACAAACAGTGTGCTTATACACTGAAACACGTTGTTGATGGTCACATAAAGAGAAACGCTGGCCATTGAAACGCCAAAATCTTCCATAACAGGGACATAGAACACCCCGGTGCAGTTACTGATGATTCCAAGACCCGCCCCCTGCAGAAGACAGCAGCTGACCAGAATCAGCCAGGGATATATTCTTTTGAGTCTGTCACTTTTTCCCATAATCAAAACCAGCCATTGCCATGGCAATCATGGCATCGCCATTATGCCACCTACAGGGCATTTATGGGAACAGCATAAAGGCAAAAGAACTCCAAATGGCTGAAAATGTGAACAGTCCCACCAACAATGTTCCAAACAATGGTTAAGTGAATCAAAAGTGAAATAATATTACCAAAAAGAACATAAATTTCTTTTATATAAAAGGAAAAACATTATTGCACTTTCATATCTTCCCGTATTAATGTTTCATTAGTACATGTAATTCTCCCGGAGGAAATCAAGAATGCACTACGTTCGCAAAGCCGTCTTGATTGCTGTCTTATTCTTCGCCTTCATCATCCCTGCCTTCTGCGCTCCGGCTTCCGAGGTCAGGTTCGGAGTTCTCAAAGGGCCAACCGGAATCGGAGCCTGTCAGCTTCTTTCCCTCAACGAGGAAGGAAAGACCCGAAACAAATATTCAGTCACTCTCCTTTCCGAAGCCACGGACATGATTGCCCAGATTGCAGCAGGCCAGCTTGATATAGCTGCCATTCCT
>JAGBRG010000057.1 GCA_017632495.1 Spirochaetales bacterium | reverse complement strand
TGGGGCCGCACATTCCAAGATCCGTGATGTAGGCCGTTCCCTGAGGAAGTATTTTCTCATCCAAAGTCTGAACATGGATGTGGGTTCCCACAACGCCTGTGACCTTTCCGTCAAGAAAAAGACCCATGGCTTCTTTTTCCTCAGAGCTTTCGGCATGAAAATCGACAAAGATTGTCTTTATCTTGCCATCAAGGCGCTTGAGGATATCAAGGGCACACTTGAAGGGGTCCTCTATGGGCAGCATGTTCACCCTTCCCTGAAGATTGATTACGCACACTCCGTCCTTTACAGCGTAGCCGTGGCCCTGAACGAGGTTTCCGTAGTTTGCAGGCCTAAGGAGGCATGGCTTTGAATCAAGATAAGGAAGAACTTCCTCCTGATGCCAGATGTGATTGCCCGATGTGATTACATCCACACCGATGCCAAAGAGCATATCCACCTGTTCGGGGCTTATTCCAAAGCCCTTGAATGCATTCTCACCGTTAACGATTACAAAATCGCTTCGGTACTTTTTCATAAGAGTCTGCAGCTTTAGAGAAAGAACCCTGCATCCGGGGTCTCCGTAGACATCTCCGAGAAGCAGGGTTGTGAAATTTCTGTTTGCCATAACTATTATCTGGCGTATTCGACGGCTCTCATCTCACGGATGATTGTAACCTTGATCCTTCCGGGGTATCTGAGCTCGGCCTCTATGCGGCTGGCGATTCCCTTGGCGATATCCTTGGCTCCGTCGTCTGTGACGGTCTCGGCATTGACCAGAATACGAAGCTCACGTCCGGCCTGGATTGCAAATGCCTTGTCGACACCTTCGAAGGAGACAGCAATCTCCTCAAGGCTTTCAAGTCTCTTGATGTAGTTATCAAGTGTCTCGCGTCTTGCACCCGGGCGGGCTGCACTGATGGCGTCGGCAATCTGAACTATGATGCTTTCAACGCAGCACGGCTCAACGTCGTTGTGGTGGGACTCGATCGCATTGACGATTCTGGGCTCCTCACCGAGGCGCTTGGCAAGCTCGGCACCAAGTTCGGCATGGTTGGCTTCGCTTTCGGAGGCAATGCCCTTTCCGATGTCATGCAGAAGTCCGCCGCGTCTTGCCACTGCCACATCGGCTCCGACTTCGGAGGCGATCATGCCGGCAATAACTGCGACTTCACGTGAGTGTGCAAGAACGTTCTGGCCGTAGCTTGTTCTGAAGAACAGCCTTCCAAGGGCTCTGACCTCTTCCTGGCTCATGTTGTGGATTCCAAGATCAAAGACGACCTTATCACCCTCTTCGGCACAGATGCGGTTAACTTCCTTGGTGACCTTTGTGACAACTTCCTCGATGCGGGCCGGATGGATTCTTCCGTCCTGGACCAGACGCTCAAGGGAGACTCTGGCGATCTCTTTTCTGATCGGGTCGAAACAAGAGATGACGACAGCTTCCGGAGTATCGTCGATTATGATGTCAGCACCGGTGAGCGTCTCAAGGGCTCTGATGTTTCTTCCCTCACGGCCGATGATTCTACCCTTCATCTCGTCACTTGGCAGGCTTACAGAACTGACGGTACTTTCGGAAACAACCTCAGTAGCCAGTCTCTGTATTGTGGTGACGATGATGTCGCGGGCGGTTTTGTCAGCCTTTGCAATGGCTTCCTGCTCAATCTTGTTGATCAGGCTCTGCCCGTCTCTGCGGGCCTCGTTCTGCATCTTTTCAATGAGTAGGGTCTTGGCCTCGTCGCTTGTCATGGCGGCGACGCGCTCGATTTCAGTCTGCCATTTGGCTTCACTTTCTGCTATCTGCTTTTCACGGACAGCAAGCTTTGCTTCTTTATCCTGTTGTCTAGACTTGACGGAATCCAGGGTTTCCTGGATTTTCTCCAAGTTCTCTTCCTTCTGAAGCAGACGCCTCTCGTAGCGCTGCAGCTCTGCACGTCTGTCACGCTCTTCGCGTTCCTGCTGCTTCTGCTCCTTCAGGAGTGTATCTCTAGTCTCAAGCAAGAGTTCCTTGCTTTTAGCTTCGGCTTCTTTAATAGCTTCTTGGTTCAGTCTCACAGCCTGCTGCTCAACTGAAGTAAGCTTAAATTTTCCATACAGCCAGCGGCCAAGCCAGCCGATTCCAATACAACATAGACAAAGAAGGATCCATATGAGTGTATTCATACTACTCCCCCTTTTTAACTGATTAATCTTATAAGCTGGGGAAAATACTGTCAAGGCAAGATTTAAAATTGAATTTAGTAACTATTTACACATAAAAAAACCGGAGTTGCAACAACTCCGGCTTGCCCGTTTTCAGGGCCTTGTCAGGAAGGCAGGACTCAGTCCTTCTTCTCTTCCTTCTTCTCCTTGGCTTTCTTCTCAGGCTTCTCAGTCTTCTTTGTCAGCTCAAGGATTGCCATCTCGGCGGCATCACCAAGGCGGTTTGCTGTCTTGATGATTCTGGTGTATCCACCGTTTACGTCAGCATAAAGCGGAGCGATCTCGGTGAACAGTTTGTTTACGACTGCCTCATCAAAAAGGATGGCAGAGGTAAGTCTGCGGTTGTGCACATTGTCAACCTTGGCTCTTGTGATCATCTTCTCAGCAAGACGCTGGACTTCCTTGGCCTTGGCCTTGGTTGTCTCGATTCTCTCGAAGCGGAACAGGCTTGTCACCATGTTTCTCTTGAGGGCTTTGCGTTCTGCGTTGTTTCTGCTCAGAGCGTTGAATCCAATCTTATGCTTCATTGTTCTCTTCCTTGTTGCCCGGGACTCTGATTGAGTTCTTCAGGACACTGTAATCTGTCATTCCAAGTCCAAGGTTCCACTCCTTGAGCTTTTCTTTGATTTCAGAGAGGGACTTCTTACCGAAGTTTCTTGTCTTGGCAATCTCCTCCTCCGTCATCTTTGTGAGGTCTCCGATTGTGCGGATGTTGGCGTTCTTCAGACAGTTGCTTGAACGGACTGTGAGCTCCAGCTCCTCGACGGAAGTGTTGAGGATCTTTCTGATCTTCTCCTCTTCCTCGTCAACCTCGTCACTGCTGTTGACCATGCTCTCATCAAAGTTGATGAAGATGGAAAAATGGTCCTTGGCGATCTTTGCAGCCTCAGCCAGTGCATTCTCCGGAGAGATTGTACCGTCTGTCCAGATCTCGAGATTCAGCTTGTCATAGTCATTTCTCTGACCGACACGGGTCGGCTCGATGGAATACTTCACGCGTGTGACCGGTGAGAAGATTGCATCGACGGGAATTGTACCGATGACCTCGACGTAGTTCTGGCTGATCTCTGCCGGGACATAACCTCTGGCAAAGTCAATCTGAACCATCATCTCAAGATTGGTGTCATCCATCATGTCGAAGATCTCAAGATCCTTGTTGATGACCTCAATGCGGTCCTTCTCGAAGTCAGCTCCGGTGATTGTTCCCGGGCCCTTGCACTCGAGGGAGATTGTGGTCGACTCGACATCTTCAGGCATTGTGAGTCTGAGCTTCTTCAGGCGGGCGATGATCTCGCAAATATCCTGCTTGACTCCCGGAATAGCCTCGAACTCGCTGGAAATCAGATGGGAAGTTCCGTCTGCATCATAGTATGTGAACCATACAGCGGTGACTGCATAACCCTGAATTGAAGACAAGAGAACTCTGCGAAGTGTGTTACCGATTGTGGTTCCGAAGCCTCTCTCGAAGGGATAGGCTGTGAACTTGCCGTAATTGGCCTCGACTTTGCTGTGCTCCATTGAGATCGATCTGGGTTTCTTGAAACCCTTCATTAGGTTCTTGCGTGCCATTGACACTCCTTATCTTGCTCGTGGCCGCCTTTTTCAGGCAGCCTCGGCGACGAAACTCAAAGCTTATCTGGAATACAACTCAACAACAAGCTGCTCGTTGACTCCCTCAAGCTCCTTAACCTCTTCCTTTCTGGGAACAGCAACAAACTGTCCCTTCATGTTGTCCGCATCGACAGTGAGCCATGGGCAAACACCGCTCTTGCTGACCTCAACGAGGTTCTCTTTGATCATGACCAGCTTCTTGCTCTGCGGAGCGATCTCGATCTCATCACCAGCCTTAAGTCTGTATGACGGGATGTCAACACGCTTTCCGTTGACGAAGACGTGACCGTGACTGACAAGCTGTGCTGCCTGCGAGCGGCTGCATGCGAAATGCATTCTGAAGACAACGTTGTCAAGTCTGCGCTCGAGCAGGCCGATAAGGTTGTCACCGGTCTTACCGGAGAGCCTTGAAGCCTCGTCGAATGTGAGCTTGAACTGCTTCTCAAGCATGCAATAGATTCTCTTGAGCTTCTGCTTTGCGCGAAGCATCAATGCATAGTCTGTGGGCTTCTTTGCACGAGCCTTCGGATCCTTGCCAGGAAGACCGCACTCTGCCGGATTGTTCATCGGGCACTTTGCGGAAAGGCATCTTGAACCCTTCAAAAAGAGCTTAGCTCTCTCAGCTCTGCAGTATCTGCACTTTGGTCCTGTATATCTTGCCATTTTCTATCTCCTCGTCAGATTCTTCTGGTCTTTCTCGGTCTGCATCCGTTGTGTGGAATCGGAGTCACATCACGGATTGAGCGGACCTTGAGTCCGAGAGCGCCGAGGCAGCGAATGGCACTTTCGCGTCCCTGACCCGGGCCCTTAACAAAGACGTTGACCTCGCGGAGACCGAAATCAAGAGCCTTCTTAGCTGCTGTCTCACAAGTTGTCTGAGCAGCATAAGGAGTTGACTTCTTAGCTCCACGGAATCCGAGACCGCCGGCACTTGACCATGAGATGGCGTTTCCGTTCAGATCGGTAATCGTCACGATGGTGTTGTTGAAAGTAGCCTGGATATAGACATTGCCTTCAAATACGGTCTTCTTGACCTTAGCTTTACGCTTTGTGGTTGTTGCCATAATCTACTCCTTACTTCTTCTTTCCGGCGATGGTCTTCTTCTTACCCTTACGAGTACGTGCGTTGGTCTTTGTTCTCTGACCACGTACAGGAAGTCCCTTTCTGTGTCTGAGACCGCGATAGCAACCGATGTCCATCAGTCTCTTAATGTTGAGGTTGACCTGTGTGCGAAGTCTACCTTCGACAGTATAGTCATTCTCAATCACCTTACGGAGCTCGGCCAGAACGTCTGCGCTGAGGGTGTTGATGCGAGCATCCGGATCAACTCCGGTCTTCTTGCAAATCTCTTCAGCGGAGGTTCTTCCGATTCCGTAGATGTATGTCAAAGCAATCTTTGTAGCCTTGTTAGGTAAATCTACACCTGCAATTCTTGCCATCAAAGGCCTCCCTAATTATTTCTGTCTCTGTTTATGCTTCGGGTTCTCGCAGACAATGCGA
>JAGBRG010000008.1 GCA_017632495.1 Spirochaetales bacterium | reverse complement strand
TTCCATATCATCCTTGACATCCTGGATGCAGGAAAGCTGGTCCTCTGTCTCATCATATTCAAATTCAGCTTCGAATCTGAGCTGCCAGTCATTGTCCTTATCAAAGGCAAAGCCCTGACTGTTTTTTCTTCTGGCATATAGCGATATGAGCTTTGAAGCAAGATCTTCTGCGCTCTTTCTGGCCTTGGCCTTCTTGTTCTCCCAACCTGCAGATCCGAGCTTGTCTATGTGAGGAGCCTCGCCTGCAGAGCCGATGTATCTTTGAATCAGGTTGGCCTGCTCTATGGGAACATAGAGGTTTTCCTTGTCGGCGAATTGGATCTTGATATAATCACGCTCACGGATGCGGTCTATTTTCTGAAAGATTCCTATTCCGTAGTTCACATGAACCACATAGTCGCCTTCATGAAGCTCCACAAAGCTGTCTAAGGCAGAAGTATGTGTGTGCTGAAGAGTCTTTATTACCTGCTTCTTTCTTCCGAAGATTTCGTTTTCACAGAAGACGATGAACTTCTCGCTTCTGATAGAAAAACCTCCGGACATCTGGCCCACTATGTACTTTATGTTTTCAAAGTCGCTGAGCATCGTCTCAAGACGCTGCTTCTGAACTTCAGTGGAGATGCAGATGTTGATCTTCCATCCGTCGCTGCAAAGACCCTCCAGATCCTGTTTGAAGAATGTGAAATTGCCAAAATAAGACCTGGGTCCGTCTATCTGGAAGCGATAGGCGTCGGGATTCTGGCCCAAGATATCCAAAACCGTCATTGATCCGTGTGAGCCGCTTCTGCAGTTGTTGTAAAGAGATTCAAAGTCATAGAGGATTTCAGACGGCTTTAACGCATCCCTATCCTGCTGGAAGGCCTTTCTGTAAAGGGCCTTGGCCTCTGTCTGCATGCTCTTGTAGCTGCTTTCAAGACGCTTGTCACCTACGAAGATGAAGTAGTCATCCTTAGAAAAGTACTCGCCTATTCCTGACGGGACACTTGAGTTTCCGTCAGATGACTCAAGAATCTGAAGGTCCACATGACCCAGCTGCTTGGTTACCTGCTGAGACAGAGGTTCAAAGCGGCAGATGCGCTCGATCTTATCCCAATCAAGGTAGATTCTCACAGGAAGGTCGGCCCCGTACGGGAAGATATCAAGGACCTCTCCACGGATGGTAAATTCTCCGGGCATTGTGGTGTTCGATGTCCTGAAATAGTTACCGCCTGCAAGCTTTTGGGCAATCTCCATGGTATCAAGACTCTGTCCAATGGAAAAATGGAGGCTGGACTCATCCAGTGCGGCCTTCTTGGGAACAGGCGAGCAGATAGCGCGGATACTTGTGATGACCATGGCCTTCTCACAGGAGGCAAGGGTTCCAAGACATCTTATCTGCTCATACTCCTTGGCAGTTCCCTCCCACGGAGAATAAAGGACATGTCCAGAGGAACCCAGAAGCAGAATCTGAAGAGATCCGTTTTTGTCCTGAGCCATGTCCAAATTGGTGTACAGAACCCTTGCAACCTCTTCTGTGGGACAGATTACCCAGGTAACGGAAGAGACGCTTTGAGATATCATAAGGGCGCACTGAAACAGTGGAAATCCGTCAAGGCCCTCCACTTCTATTTTGGCTTTTCTGTTTGCGGCGAATGCCTTGAAGGCCTCGCTTCTTTTGATGTACGATTGCAACGTCTGCACCAGATAAAAAACTACCACAATCAAGGCATGCTTTTCAAGCGCAGACGGCGGAGGTTCATCATGCAGGAGACCACCCTTTCAAAGGATGATTCAAGAATCACGAAAATCGACATCAAGGCCGAGGATTTCTCTGACCGCTATGGATTTAAGCCGGACACCGATGAAAGAAAGACATTCTTTCTGCTGTGCTCTGCAATACGCCAGTGCGGCGAGACAGCCAGAGCAAACCAGAGCGTGATTCACAGGTCATTCAAGTACGACGGATCCATCCTGACAGAGACAGACCTTGCCGTCTCCGATGTCATTGTCAAAACAGTGAAAAGCCTCTATCCGGACTGCAACGTAGTTACTGAAGAAGCAGACCTCAAGGACTTTTCTGACAATGCCCGCTACACATTCATCCTTGATCCCATAGACGGAACGGATGCCTACAGCCAGGGCCTTCCCGCATGGGCCGTTGCCCTTGGAATCCTGGACTGCGAAAGAAAGGTCTGCGGAGCCATAATCTACGCTCCGAGATTCGGTGTCGGTACCCAGGACCTTTTTATCTGCTCCCTTCCCGGCGAGGACGAGGTATACCTTAACGGAAAGGTCCACAAGGCACCTGAGCACTATGAAGTACCCCGTCAGATGATGGCATCTTCCAACACACTGAACTACGTGGACGTAAGCCGTTACAGCGGCAAGATCAGAGCCTTCGGAAGCAGCATAATCCATATCATCTGCCCGGCTTTCATCTCAAATATCGACTGC
>JAGBRG010000056.1 GCA_017632495.1 Spirochaetales bacterium | reverse complement strand
GTAGGTGAGGACCAGCTTCCCATGATTGAGCAGACAAGGGAGATTGTGGAGAAGTTCAACAGAACATATGGCGAGACTCTGGTCCTGCCCAAGGCCATGATTCCTGAAAACATCATGCAACGCCGTCTTCCAGGAGTGGACGGAAAGGCCAAGATGAGTAAGTCCCTGGGCAACTGCATCTATCTTTCCGATGATCCCAAGACAGTCAAGAAGCAGGTCAACGGAAAGATGTTCACAGACCCGACTCATCTTAGAATAGAGGATCCGGGTCACACCGAAGGCAATGTGGTGTTCACATACCTTGATGCATTCTGCACAGACGATCACTTTAAGGAGTTCCTTCCTGAGTATGCCAATCTGGATGAGCTTAAGGATCACTACAGACGCGGAGGCCTTGGTGACGGAACCTGTAAGAAGTTCCTCATAAGCGTTCTTGAGGAGACTCTTTCACCGATCAGAGCTGAAAGAGCAAAGTGGGCTTCGGATATCGATGCTGTCTATGACATTCTGCTTGCAGGAACACAGAAGGCCAGAGAGAAGACCAACGCAACCCTTGCTCGTGTACAAGCGGCTATGAGAATCGACTACTTCAAGGACCGCAGCATAGTCAAGGACTGGGAGAAGCTTCTCAAGAATGCGGAGGCATGAGGCGCACATGGCAAAAGAAAGAGAAAGCAAAAAGACAGAGCAGACTCAGAAGGCATACCTGTATCTGGTGAAGATTCCCAGCAGCAATGACCTGATTGTCTGTGCCGCAGAGAGCGTCTTCTATCCCGGAACCTACGTAGTAGCTCCTACCAGATATGGCCAGGACATGGGCATCGTAGTGGGCTCGGCCGCAGGGCTTGGACAGGAAGAGACATACAGACCCGGTTGCAAAGCATGCCTTGGTGCATGCCATTTCGGATCCACACCCCGCACGGAGGAGGATGACCAGCGTCTGGCTGCCATGGGTAGCATCGAGGATGGAGATGTAATCATCGAGGTCGACGGCCACGTGACGGACATGGGGCCGCTTCCTGAGTTCGAAATCAGAAGCGACAGAGAAGAGAACATCGTCCCCGACGAAGCCGAGACCGATGAGTCCGGAGTCTGGGACCAGGCCTACAAGGAGCCTGAGCTTGTCGAGGTCGACGGTGATGCTCTTTGGATCAGCCACATGGCAACCCCGGATGAGATCCGCCGTTACAGCGAGAATAAGGAAGAAGAAAAAGAAGCCATCAAGATCTGCAGGGAAAAGATTGCCAAGCACAATCTTGATATGAAGCTTGTCACGGCACACTTCCTTTTAAGCGAGCCCAAGGTTCTGTTCTTCTTCACAGCAGAAGACAGAGTAGACTTCAGAAACCTGGTCAAAGACCTTGTTTCCGTATTCAGAATGAGAATAGAGCTTCGTCAGATCGGAGTCAGAGATGAGTCCAGAGTCCTGGGCGGCCTTGCAGTGTGCGGAAGAGATTTTTGCTGCCACTGTGTTTCGGACAAGCTCAAGCCTGTGACCATCAAGATGGCCAAGGAGCAGAATCTTTCTCTGAATTCGATGAAGATATCGGGTCCGTGCGGAAGACTTCTGTGCTGTTTAAGCTATGAATATGACTTCTACCTTGAGGAAAAACAGGCATATCCTGCCGAAGGAAGCAGAATCAAGCTCGGTCAGGATCTGTTCAAGGTCACGGAAATAAACATCCTCTCACACAAGATGACGGTGTCCGGATCGGAGGGAAGACAGTTCACTATTCCTAGGAGCGAGCTTTATTTCAACCATGAAAAGGGCCGTTGGGAGGTGTCTCAGCAGTATCAGGAAGAATTTTTATCCAACTGAGTTAAAGTCTTGTATTGACCTATTTTAAGGTCTGTGATATGTTTTTTGGCGTTGCCCCTCCCGAGAGGTGGCGCTTTTCTTAGAGTAAATTGTTTATCTTGCATAAGATATTTGGAGGTTACAGTGAATCGTTCTGCAGATAAGAGAGATCGTGAGAATAAGACCAGAAGGCTTAGAAACCGTGCAACAAAGAGTGAGTTCCGCACAGCTATCAAGGCTTTTGATGCAGCAGTTGAGGCCGGAGACAAGGAAGCAGCCGAGAAGGCAATGAAGCTTTCATTCAAGCTCATGGATTCAGCAGTCAACAAGGGTACAATTCATCACAACACATCAGACAGAAAGAAATCTAGAATGAACATCAAGTTCAATAAGATGGCATAATTGGGGTGAGACATTATGGAGAAGACAAAACTTACTAAAGCAGTTATCATCGAGCATCTCCATGACAAGCTGGGGATCAACAGAAACGACATCCATCAGATTGTCGATGAGTTCTTCGAGGAAGTCAAAGACGGCCTTAAGGACGAGAAGGTTATCGAGCTTCGCGGTTTCGGCACATTCGAGGTCAGAACACGCAAGGGCAGAGAGAAGGCCCGCAATCCGAAGACCGGAGATCTGGTTGCTGTTGACACACACGGTGTTGCAGTTTTCCGCCCTGGTAAGGAGCTTAAGGATCTGGTCTGGAACCTTCGTCAGGAGAATTGATTAGAACGATTCTATGAACAGATTATTCAGCGTAAACGATAAGGTTTTACGCAGACGCAACCTCAGGACGGTTTGTTCTGAGGTTGTTCTGTTGTTAGCCTCTGCATTCTTTTTTGCAATGGCCCATCCGAGCTTCCTTTCGAAGAACGGATTCGGCTTTCTTGCGTTTTTTGTCCTGATTCCGGTTTTCGCCGTCATCAGGAATACCTCATGGAAGCTTGTGGGAGCCTACGGCTTTCTGTATGGGTTTGTTTACTACGCTATATTCAACTATTGGCTTACAACATTCCATCCGTTCGCCATTCTGATAGTCACAATCATTAAAGGCGCAGAGATGCTTATTCTGTTCTTTGCCCTGAAGGCGATGGACGAATACCTTGATGATGTCCTTAGCGGCTCGCTGGTGCATGTTCTTCAGGCAGTCATCTGGGTGGCATATGCATATATCTCCCAGGGTTGGTTCGCAGGCTATCCTTACGGATCCATTGCCTATGCACTTCATGGATACAAGATTCTGATTCAGGTTGCCGATCTTTTCGGAATCTGGGGACTGACCTTTATGCTGGTTCTTCCTCAGGCATTTTTGGGAAACTGGGCCTGTGACCATTTCAGCAAGACACGCACAGAGCATTCAGAAGGTCTTTGGCAGCACATTCTGCTTCATAAGATTTGTGCAATCGCATTTGCCGTCCTGCTTCTTGGCCAGATTGTCTACGGAATAATTACATATTCGCATTGGAGCAATGTTAAGGAGGACAAGTCCTTCGAAGTAGCAACAATCCAGCACAACGCCGACTCATGGAAGGGCGGATACGAGACATATAAGAGAAACTTCATCAACCTGCAGAAGATGAGCCTTGAGGCCATTTTGTACAACCCCGATATGGTTATCTGGTCAGAGACTGCGTTTGTCCCGTCCGTAAACTGGTACACATCCTATCCGTATCAGGGCAACGACCAGGGTGCCGTTTTTGACTATCTCAGAGACATCCAGGATCTTGTGAACGACTTTGTGAAATTCGGCACCGAGCTGGGAACTCCGCTTCTTACAGGAAACCCGTCCAGCGTCATCAAAGATCCGTCGCTTCCTCCGTACGACGAAGACGGAAACTGGAACAAGCTTGACTACAACTCCGTCATCCTCTTTGACGAGGGCTCTATCAAAACGACATATCTCAAGCAGCACCTGGTACCGTTCACCGAGCACTTCCCCTACGAGAAGCAGATGCCATGGCTGTACAACCTTCTGAAAGCCAACGACTATCATTGGTGGGAGAAGGGAACCGAGAGCGTTGTGTTTGAGACCTCCAACGGAATCAAATTCTCAACCCCGATCTGCTATGAGGACGTCTT
>JAGBRG010000055.1 GCA_017632495.1 Spirochaetales bacterium | reverse complement strand
TCACCCTGTCGGGACAGAGGGCTTTCACTTGTGTTTCTGTAGAACTTAATCATGTTGCGCCCGTACTTTCGGGTGTCACAGAGCTTCAGGTCTCCGATAGTTTCTGGCCATTGGTTTTCTTCAACGGCAGGGATGTGGATTATGAAAAGTCCGTCAGGCCTTACGCAGTGGCGCCTGTCCACAAGATTTGCAATCTGGATTTTGTTTCCCATGGGAAACGGTGGGTCTGCATAGACAATCTCATACTGCATCTGTGCTGTTGGAATGAACTTCAGGACATTTGAGAAGAAGATTTTGATTTCACAGTCTTCCTGTGCCCAGGCTATGTTTTTCTCCATCACATTGCGCTTTGCCCTGTCCATTTCCACAAGGTGCACCAATGTAGCTCCGCGGGATGCGGCCTCAAGACCTACGCATCCGCTTCCAGAGAAAAGGTCGCAGAAAGAGGCACCGTCCAAAGGTCCCAGAATTGAGAACAAAGATTCTCTCATTCTGTCCATGGCGGGGCGGATCTCAAGCTCTCCGTTTGGGATGATGACCCTTCTTCCGCAGTATTTTCCTCCGGTGATTCTCATCGTAAGCATAATCAGCCTGCCAGATAGTTTGTATTGATTTCGTTCAGGACAACTTCCAGAAGTCTTGCCGCCCTTTCAATCTGAAGAGGGTTTGCATTCTGTCTGACAGAAAGCGTCAGATCCGATACCAGGCGCTTTGAAATCTTAACAGTCTGATCCTGTGTGAACGGGAAGCTCAAGGTAGAAAGCAGATTGTCAAAGTCCTGGGACATGTAGAAGCATGAGTTCGGAAATGTTATGCACAGATTCGGAGAGGCGATGCTTCCCTGATTGATTGTGTACTGAAGTCCGAAAATCACTGACTCGCTTGGGTTGAGCATCGGAGAGTCCAGGGTTCTTGAAACGAACTGGAACTGCGATGATGAATCGGTCGGAATTCTGACCCTTGTAAGAAGGGCACTGTCAGCGAAAAGGAAGTTTCCTTTCCTATCATAGAGCTTTGAGACAGGAACCCATTTCGCAGAGGCTGATTTTGTAACCATCCTAAGTTCAACCTGGGCGTTCAGCGTGGCAAGGATGCAGCTCATGGAGAATCTCATGTCTCCCGTGCAAAGAGACCCGCCTATGGTGGCCTGGTTTCTGATTACCGAGCTTCCGATTGAGCTTATTGCATTGTTCAGCTCTTTTGAGAAGATGAAGCTTCCCATTGTCAGAAGCTGCTGGATGGTGACCATGGCACCTGCTTCAAGGTAACGGTCTGCGTGGTAGATTCTGGAGAGATCCTGAATACCTGTCAGAGAAATGATGTCCCTCTGGTTGGGATTAGGATAGAAATTCGGGCGGCTCATGATATAAGTGCCGCCTGCCCAGAATTTTGCACTGAGATTTCTGTATTTGTTGGCAACTGCTTCACTGACTGTTTTGGGAGTGAAGACCGTAGGGGATCTAAGACCTTCTGGCACGGCGTCTGCTCCTGTATCTGTAGGCGAGATTTATGATTTTCTCCAAATCGGATACCTCAATGCACTGGCAGTTGCTCATGGACATCTCCCTGGCAATGAGTTCCGGGCTGATTGTTCCTGTTCCGCTTCTGCTTCGTGCGGCCTGTTCATTTGCCGAAGAGTCGCTTTGCTGGACCTGGGGAAGTTCTCCGTGGCCGCCCGAGCCGATTCTGAATCCGCTCATTCTGTTCTGGTTCTCTTTATCAACCTTGTTGAGAATGGACTCTATGATGATTGTCTTTGATGGATAGCACTGCGGACAGGGCTGGTTTCCCACTTCCGCATAGGCGCGCTCGATATCATGACAGAATCTTGTCTTCTGAAAGCCTTCGAATGTGAGGATGCTGGCTCCGTTGATCTTGAATGCGGGAACAAGGCAGCTTAAGGCTGCGTTTCCGTTAATCAGGACCATGCAGTTTCCGCATGAGGCTCCGAGACACTGGGAGTTTTCGGCAAAGGTGATTATCTGTTCTCTGAGAATCTGGCTCAGGGGTTTGTCGGAGCTGACCACCAGAGAATACTGTGAGCCGTTGATATTGCAGTTCAGTCTCATTTTTCACCTCCGTCATCGTTGAAGTAGCGTTCTCCTCCGAATGTGCCCTTGCTTGCAATACCGAGAATGTCCTCGCTTGTGACGGGGATTCTGTGAATCTGATGACCCAGAGCCTGTGAAAGAGCTCCGACCAGGGCTGCTGTGGTAAGACCTCTCAGACCTGCGGTAAGAGAAGAGGCTGTAAAGAGTCCGTCCTGGTCAATGTGGATGTCTATGTTGCACTTGGCAGAAGACCTTGGGCAGATATCGGAAAGAACCGTTGTTATTGTGTGCCTTGCCTTGCTCAGAAGTCTGTTTTTGTCAAACACATGACCCAGATGGAAGTTCACCCAGATGTTGTCTATGACAGGTGAGAGCATGACCGTGTCGATGTGAAGATCAATTGCCACGGCTCCGATACAGGAGCTGAAATAGAATGGATCAGTGAACTCGGCCTCATAGTTAGCTGTCACAGTCAACGGAAGTCTTGAGAATGAAAGCTTTCTGGAAAGCTCCGAGCACGCCTTGATGAGAAGGGATGAGACGATTCCGACCTTTCTTGAAAGGGTGCTTGGTCCCATATCGACAATCTCAGGAGAGTTGATGTCCAGAAATTCGATATCCTCCACGGGGATGTCGATGAACTGTCTTATCACATCCTTCCAGATTCCGATCATGGATCTGTCAGTATGCATTCCCGTGTTCACTGTAAGCTTCTGGTTCTCATCCATCGTGACAGACAGAGTGTAGTCCGCGCTTGCGTTGAACTGCTGAGAGAATCCCATGACACCTTCACCTGCGGCGATTCCTATTCCTCTGGAGTAGTTGATGATAGGATTCATCTTCATGGCGGCGATTCTCTTCTGAGTGTTGGCCGCATATTTTCTGGAATACCAGGACTTGTCGATTATGGTCTTCAGAGATGTTCCGAGTCTTTCCAAATCGGAGCTCTGCTTGACGCTTTCGCCGATTTTGGCAGTCTTATTGTTAAGGTCTTTTACGTTGTTGAGCTTCCAGATTCCCGGCTGAAGGCCTAATGACGCAGCCATCTGTGAGAAGTGCACTTCTGTTCCTGCCAATGCCATGGAAAAACCCAGGTCTCCGAAGAAGTTTGCAGGAGGCGAGGAACTTCTGATCAGCTTTATGGTCACATCGGCAGCTTTAATCGGGTAAACGGGAACAAGGCCTGCCAGAAGGTTGTGGCAGATTTCGGATGTGAAGAACGGAAAGGCTCCTATGTCTATGGTGCATTCAGCCCTGTCAGCCAAAAGAACACCTTCCTGTGAAAGGGCTGTCTCATGCTGGATTGTGATTCTCGGCTGCCATGAAATCATGGGGCTGGAAAGACGTACAAGTTCGCCTGACTGCTCTGCGGCCATAGCTGCCACACAGGCCAAAACGGACGGGGCTATAATCAGCTGGTCATAGGGTGCGTAGTAGGGCTGGGGATAGAGGATGACGTCTTCTATCGGACACCCCATGACCTTGGCCACGCTCTTTCTGACATGAATCGGCCACTGTGAGGCGATTCTTATGTGATACTGACCGTCCTTCTTTACGGCATATATTTTCTGGTCTCCCAGCATCGTGTTGGAAAACGGAGAGATTTCAAACTGCGATTTGAAGGTCTTTGCATTAGGAGTGAAGTATTCATCGGTGTTCCCGCTGGACCAGATGAACGGCTCGCCGTACTGCTTTCCGTCATAGTCCTCGGAATCCTGCTTGATCTGATAGGAAATCTTCAGGTCCTTGCAAAAAAGCTCAAGATCCTCTGTATCATAGCTGAATACGGCCAGAACGGGCTGTCCCTTGTAGTTGATTTCGTCCGAGGCGAAGAACGGAAACTTGTCTCCCATCACATCCAAGGAAGGGTTTTTGCCGAAATCGGCGGCGCTGAGAACCAGCATGTGCTGGAACTGGCCTTCGCTCGGCATGCTTATGTCTGCAATTCTGCCGCTGGATACCGTTGAAGGAATCAATCGCCCTACGAGATGCTTTTTGCTGAGATCAAATAATTCGCTCTGTTCTGGCATGGATTCAGAATATCACTGGGGACTTGTTTTTTCAACAACGGTGGAATCCCAATAGAATTTGGTATAATATTTGACTATGGATTATGTGAGCAGGGCAAGGGAGCTTTCAAAGCTCCTGACGGAATATCAGAGAGCCTACTATGTCACAGGACGGGCTCTTGTTTCAGATCTGGAATATGACAGACTCTTTGATGAGCTTTTGCTTCTTGAAAAGGAGCATCCGGAGATTCGTACCCCGGATTCGCCTACACAGAGGGTCGGAAGTGACCTGTCATCTGATTTTCCTGAGGTTTCACATACCATTCCAGTTCTGAGCCTTGATAAGGCATACAGCGACTCGGAGATTCTGTCCTGGATAAACAAGACCATGAAGAACACAGGAGAGAACCTTTCCTTTGTCCTTGAGGAAAAACTGGACGGGTTCTCAATCGTCCTGTACTACGAAAAGGGTGTTCTTTCTCGTGCCGTCACCAGAGGAAACGGCTTTGTCGGAAACGATGTGACAGCCAACGTAAAGACCATCCACTCCGTTCCCCTAAGACTTACACAGCCTGTGGACATAGCCGTACGCGGAGAAGTGTTTCTGAAAAAGGCGGAGTTCGAGAGAATCAACTCCAAGCTTCTTGAGCCGTATGCAAACCCCAGAAACCTTGCAGCCGGAACCATAAGAAGAAACAAAAGCAGCGAGACTGCCCAGGTTCCTCTTTCAATCTACGTCTATGAGGGATTTTGGTCAGACAGCGTTGATTTTACGGACCATATCCAGATTCTAAGCGCACTTAAGACGCTTGGCTTTGCTGTAGATCCGAACCTTTCCTTCTTCTGTAAGACAAAGGAGGAGGCAAAGAGACGGCTCAAAGAAGCTTCGCTTGAAGGCCGATGCGGAAGCTTTGACGATATTCCCTCTGCAATTGCGGACTATACCGGTTCCAGAGAAGCCCTTGCATATGAGATTGACGGTCTTGTGGTGAAGGTGAACGAGCTTTCTACCAGAGAGGAACTTGGCTACACGGGTCATCACCCAAGATGGGCCATTGCCTATAAGTTCGAAGCTCCTCAGGCTCAGACCCAGGTTCTGGATATTGATGTCCAGGTCGGAAGAACCGGACGCATCACGCCTATGGCCAGAATCAAGGAGACACGTCTTTCCGGCAGCACCATCAGAAACATCACTCTTCACAATCAGGACTACGTCAACGAGCTTGAGCTTGCAATAGGGGACACCGTTGCCATTTCAAAACGTGGAGATGTGATTCCTGCCGTAGAAAGCGTCATTGAGAAAAATGATCTTGGAAACACTACGTGGCAGATGCCGAAAAGCTGTCCTGTCTGCAAGACAGATTTGGTTGTAAGAGGGGCTCATCATTTCTGTCCC
>JAGBRG010000007.1 GCA_017632495.1 Spirochaetales bacterium | reverse complement strand
TTGACTGCGTACTTGTTTCCGACGAGAAATCCGGCTGGGTAAAGGCCGCACAGGAACTTTCCTCTGAATTTGAAAAGACAGCTCAGAATGTGGCTTTGATTTATGAAAATGATGCTGTCCCTTATGTTCAGGACATCAAAGACTGTTTTTCTGATTCAAGACTGACTGTTTTTGAAGATGACACCCAAAGCAGGCTCTTTGCAACAGAGACTCTTAAAAAAACAGACGAGCTATCTATAGTCGTGGCAATGTGTCCCTATGGGAGCCACTTAAGCGATTTCTTTAAAACCTCGGGAACGCTTTCCTGGGTTGTGGACTACCGCTTTGCCAACGCTGTACCCAAGAAGCAGCTTTACGGTATTGTGGTTCCGTCATTATCCCGCTCTCTTAAGGCAGTGCTGAACACTGAAAAGGGTGATTCTGCCGTATCAAATCTGGAGTATGACTATGAAAAGCTTTGACCATGCCATGGACGAAAAGTACTTTGACGGTATCTTTACATCCTTCAGACAGGTTTTAAGCACTATGGGAAAAGTTCTTCCTGCCGTCTCCCTTGTGGCTGTGGAGCTTCAGGATCCTTTTTCAGTTCTGATTTCCACGGTAATATCGCTCAGGACCAAGGACGATGTGACACTCAACGCCTCAAGAAGGCTTTTAAGTAAGGCTCCTGATGCCTATAGCATGCAAAAGCTCTCCGAGGATGAGATTGCCTCTCTGATTTTTCCTGCAGGCTTTTACAGAAGAAAGGCCGTTCAGATTAAAAACATCGCAGATACTCTTGTTTCTGAATATCAGGGCAAAGTCCCTTGTGATGCCGACCTTCTGATGAAGCTTCCGGGCGTTGGAATAAAGACTGCAAACCTGACTCTGAATCTTGGCTTTGGAATAGATGCAATCTGCGTCGACTGCCATGTCCATCAGATTTCAAACCGTCTTGGCTGGATAGAAACAAAGACACCTGAAGAAAGCGAGAAGGTTCTTCAGACCATAATGCCGAAAAGATTCTGGATTCCTTTGAATGAACTTCTGGTGTCATACGGACAGGAAGTGTGTACAAGCGTCAGTCCCAAGTGCTCGCTCTGTCCTGAAAACGGCAGGTGTCCTAAAGTCAATGTGACAAAAAGCCGCTAAGCCTATCTTGAGCAGAGAGCCTTGTAATTCTCAAGAACCCTTTCTTTGAGGCTTTCAAAAGAAATGCCCAGAACCTCTGCGGCACAGCTATAGGTATAAATCACATTCTCAGGGCTATTGGGCTTTCCGCGCATAGGAACAGGAGTAAGGTAGGGCGAGTCTGTCTCAAATAAAAGCCTGTCAAGCGGAACACGCTTGAGAATCTGTCGGAGATTCTCATTGCCCTTATAGGTGAGATTTCCTGCAAAACTTATAAAGTAGTTACGCTCAAGGGCTGCCGAAAGAACCTTTTCAGATCCGTCAAAGCAGTGAATGACTCCGCCCTTGTCAGGTCCGAGGCGTCTGATTACATCGGCTACCTCTTCATCTGCATCTCGGTCATGAATCAAGACGCAAAGGCCCATCTGGGACGCCCACTTCATCTGGGTCTCGAACAAAAGGTGCTGCTTTTGAGGGTTTCCGTACTTCCAATAGTAGTCAAGTCCGATCTCGCCGATAAAGGATGCCTTATATTCCTTTATATTATTCTTAAGAATCGCAAGCTCGGATAATAGTTCGTCCTCGGTTTTGGGCTCGGAGAACTCGGCCTCCTCGGGCGCGCTCTGGGTCTCGCTTTTTCCTGCCTCCCAGGGACCCATGGCCCCGGCAAGAAGAATTGAGGGGTAGGGTTTAAGAAGGTCGGACCGCTCGGGAAGGTCGTCGTGAGTGCAGCCAATGTCAATTCCGCCTTTGAAGCCTGATGCAAAGAGCCTGTCATAGACAGAAAAAACATCCATGCCCCGTTGGAGCATGGACTGTGTATGAAAATGTGAGTCTACAAGGTTCTTATAAGAATCAGGAGAGAAGCTTGATGTCAATTGGCTCTCCGTTCTTGCCGATAAGGGCCGGCTTTGTCTTCTTTGTGACCGTGGACTCCTCGATGCGCACCTTAGCCACATCGCTGAAAGACGGAACATCATACATGATGTCTGTCATAATTGCCTCGACGATGCTTCTCAGGCCTCTGGCACCTGTCTTCTGGTCATAAGCAGTCTGGGCTATGCTGTGGATGGCGTCTTCTGTGAACTCCAGCTCAACGTTATCCAGCTTCATGGTGGCCTGATACTGCCTTATGATCGAGTTCTTCGGCTCCGTGAGGATCCTCTCAAGATCCTTGACCTCGAGGTTGTTAAGCGATACGTGGATCGGAAGTCTTCCGATGAACTC
>JAGBRG010000054.1 GCA_017632495.1 Spirochaetales bacterium | reverse complement strand
TGTTGTCCACCCAAACCGCCGAGTACCCGCCTACTCCCCAACTTGACGGAGCCGGGTTCATTGTCTGGACAATCGGCTTTGTCTTGATGAAGTCGGTCGGAGTTATGAGACTGATATCATCTGTCTGTGCAACCAATCTGACCAGATACCCAATCCACTGGACTCCCTCATACCACCAGTGTCCGAAAAGCTCGGCATCGAAACTCACCGTGTAGACGGGATCCATATCAATCAGGGCCTTGATGCCCTTTGTCCTGCTCTGAACATGATAGATGAAGTTCCTGGCATGGGAAGAAGCGCGCTCTGAGGCCTTCTTCATGTCGTACACAACCTTGTCTGCAGTATCGCCTGTGACGGCATAATACTTGAATCCTGTAAAGGATCTGACCTCAGGCTCGTGTACATACGGTTTGATGTAATCCCACTGAAGGTCAAAACCGATGTCCCTGTAGAAATCTCTGTAAAGCGGGTCTGCAGGATAGCCTTCTGTAGGTGACCAGACAAGACTTGCAAGGTTTGCATCACGGATGAAGCAGTACAGGCCGTTCGGGCATCTGATCGGGCTGTAGGAGCCGCGCTCAGGCTCGTCTGCTGAAAGAATCAGCGACTGGGATGCAAGGCTGACCCAGCTGATATTGTGGCGCTTGAGAAGATCCTCAAGACCGTTGTAATAACCGCACTCGGGGAGCCAGAAGCCGTCCGACATCTTGTCGAAGTTCCTGCTGTGCTCAAGAACACCGGTCTCTATCTGTGCATTGACTGCAATGGGATAGTCCTTGTAGACCGGAAGATATGCATGGGTTGCGGTTGTTGTAATCAGTTCAAGAAGGCCGTCGTTTGAAAGCTGATTGAATGCCGTAAGGATGTTTCCCTGGCACTCGTTCTGATAGAAGGCCTTGTTAAGGACAATTTCGTTTCTGAAGGCCTGGGCAAGATCTTTCTTCTCAGGATCGTCCTTCAGGCGCTCGATTTCCTTGTCTCCAAGCTCGATGTGCTGATCAAGATACTCCAGAAACCTCTCGTTGAGAAGCTCGTCGGTGAGCATCGAGCAGAGTGTCGGGCTGAGTGAGAAAGTGAGTCTGAACGGAACATTGTCGTTCTTCAGACGGTACATCATCCTCAGAAGAGGAAGATAGGACTCGTTCATGGCCTCGTAAAGCCAGTCCTCCTCAAGGAACTTCGGGTATTCCGGATGTCTGACAAACGGAAGGTGTGCGTTGAAAATGAAGTTAAGCCTGCTTTTCATCTTGAGACCTCCGCTTCAGTGCTGTCATCGTCGATGATATCTATCAGATCCTGGATCTGCTTGTTCTCCAGAACCGTTCCACCCTTGAGTACCAGAGGGGTAAGAAGAGTCATGAATGTTGTGCTGTCTCTAAGCTCATCAGGATGGGCACTGAGCCAGCTCTTTGTGGTAGATACGGTTGAGCTCTTACACAGAACCTTCTCCTCCTCCCCTTTTTTCAGCACCAGGCTGACCTGATAGGAATAACCCAGATGGGGAAGCTCGATTGTCCAGTTGTCATCAGATGGAGTTACCTCAATATCATAGGAGGCCTGCTCGCTCTGGTCGCTGTTCATCCTGATGTTCCTGAGAACAAGGGTTGCGCTGCCGTCCTCGAATTCAGAGGCAAGCTGTGATGAAAGACTCCAGAAGACATAGGCCCAGTTGGCGTCCTTGAGAATCATATGTATGGATGTTTCGTTGTAGGACTCAGGAAGAGGCTCAGTTCCCGGAAGAGAAAGATCGTTTTCCAGCTGAACATCCGTGAGAGTGTTGACGAACTTGCGCATGGAGCTTCCGGAGCTGTCTCCTTCCAGCCTGCTGTCATCATCGTCATAGAGATCCTCCAGCGCCTCGATGAGCTCATCTCTGCTGAGGGTTTCCCAATCTTCCAGATCCTCCTGGCTGGCTATGTTCCTAAGCTCGTTCTCGGAAAGGCTTCCAATGTTAATAAGAACCATAACTACCCCTTCTGTGTGATATCGAAATTCTAGAGAATCGGCCACCTTTAGTCAATCTTTAGGCCTATGTTTGCCTCGGACGAAGATTTGAAAAAAACGCATCATTTCAGTTGTATATTCGCTCTAATTTGTTAAAATTAATGCGATGAAAAAGACGTCCATTATTATCCACGGTCATTTCTACCAGCCTCCACGAGAGGATCCCTATACCGGGGTTGTTCCTATTCAGGAAAGCGCCAAGCCTTACGACAACTGGAACGAGTCCATTTTCGCAACATGTTACAGACCCAACAGCGCCTCACGCTATCTGAGTTCCGACGGCAGAGTCGATCATATCTACAACAACTATGCCAGAATCTCCAGCAACTTCGGACAGACCCTTTTGGACTGGGCCGATGATGAGCATCCCATTTTCCTGAAGATGCTAAAGCGTGCAGACAAAGACAGCATAAGCAGATACGGACATTCATCGTTTCTGGCACAGGCCTTCAACCACACAATAATGCCACTGGACGGAGAGCATACAAAGCGCATCCAGACAGTATGGGCAATTGAGTCCTATAAGCAGCGCTTCGGCCACGACCCTGAGGGGTTTTGGCTTGCTGAATGTGCCATAAACCCTGAAACAGTGGACATCCTTTCCGAATACGGAATAAAATTTGTAGTCCTTGCCCCATGGCAGGCAGATGCTATAGACGGCATTCCTGTCAAAGACGGAGTCATGCCATGCGACAGACCTTTCATCATAAAAGGCAAGAACGGAGGCCAGATAAGCGCCTTCTTCTACAACGGTGAGTTTGCAAGCGGAGTCAGTTTCGGCCATATGCTCAGAGATGCCGATGCAATGTTCCAGCACCTTAAAGAACTCAAGGAAAAGATGGATGACCCTGATCTGATTTCATGGGCCACGGACGGAGAAATATACGGCCATCATGAGCCTTTCGGAGACATGGGCCTTGCCGCACTTATCCGCAAAATTGATGAAAGCGAAGAATTTGAGATAGAGAATTTCGGCTCATTTTTGGAAAAGCACCCTGCAACAGAGGTTGCCACCCTCTCTCAGGGAGATGAGAACATGGGTTCATCATGGTCCTGCATGCACGGAGTGGGCAGATGGTTCAGAAACTGCGGATGCCACACAGGAGGACCTGATAACTGGAACCAGAAGTGGCGCGGACCTCTTAGAAAGGCTTTCAACAACCTTGAGACTAGCGCAAGAATCATCATCGAACGTGAAGTAAAGAAAATTCTGGGAAAAGATGCTGACTATCAGAATCTGACTCTTGATTACAAGGATGTTGTCTCCCACAAGATGACCGTATCCGAGTTTGTAGACAGAATCGGAGTCAAGGGTGCTGACAGAGTGACAATCGCAACGCTTTTAGAAGCTTTCAGAAACATCATGTTCACCTATACAAGCTGCGGATGGTTCTTCAACGATATTTCCGGCATAGAACCAAGACAGAACATCGCCTACGGAATGTATGCGGCTCAGCTTCTGAACAGATTCTCAAATGCAGACCTCTGCGCCCAGCTTCTTGAAGACCTCAAGAAGGCAAAAAGCAACATAGAAGATCAGGGAAACGGCTCACAGATTGCCCTGACCGACATGCCTCAGAGAAAGAACTTTTTCAATGCGTGCTCGTACTTTGCGATGAACCGTCTTGTTGCAGATCCTTCCGATTACACAGACGACTGGGGCTTCATGCATCTTGAAAGCCACAATGAAAACACAATAACTATCGTCAATACAAGGACGCTTCAGACAAACCGCATCACCTACTCCCAGATTCCGTATGCAATGGGATCCATGGGATTCCTTTTAACGGACATGGAAAGCGGAGAATCCATCAGGCTCAACGTCCTGACCTCATCGGAAAGATCTCTTAAGTCCTACACCTCATGGGTCGAGTCCCGCCTCAGCGCAGGCTTTCCTGAGGCCATGATAGACACCCTTGTCCAGAACATCGGAAACTATCTTCCGCTTGTTGCCTCGAACAAGAACCTCTTCAAGGAGACAGTATTCACCGAGAATATCGGAATGTGCATCAAGGCCATGAAGTCCCTGATTCTGGACCAGCCTGACATGGATATGGAAAAGAGGCTCAAAACACTGGGCGAGATTTCAATCTTCGTAAAACTCAAGGGAAGAACCACAGACCTTGAGGACATCAACGAGGCTTTTGAGAAGAAACTTGATCAGTACGGAAAAATGCTCCTGAATGACGAATCCGATACAAAGACCCTCTCGGATGCCCTATCTCTGCTTGATACTGCCCGGGAAGAAGGCTTTGAGCCCAAGATTACTACATTCCAGGATGCAGTCTGGGCAATGAGAGATAACAATCTGGATCCGGAACTTCAAAAAAGGATTGCAAAGACACTGAATTTCATGCCGTTTGAAGGCTGATTAAGATTGAAGAAGCTTTCTTGCATGCTCAAGTGACACATCAGACTCGTCTCCGCTGAGCATTCTGGCTATCTCACGTACACGATCTTCTCCCTGAACCTGCTTAAGGTGGGTGTAGGTACGTCCGTTTTCAACGGTCTTTGAGACAACCATCTGGGAATCGGCCATACTTGCTATGCTTGCAAGATGTGTTATTGCTATCACCTGCTTGGAAAGAGACAGATCCTTTATGCATTTTGCAAGGCTTATGGCAACAGAGCCTCCGATTCCCGAGTCAATCTCATCAAAAACCTGGGTCTGAATCTCATCTTCCTTGGAAAGGACCGTCTTTAAGGCAAGCATGACACGGCTGAGCTCTCCGCCTGAGGCAATATCTCTCAGAGCCTTCTGAGCTTCTCCGGGGTTGGCGCTGATAAGAAACTCAACCTGATCTTTTCCATGGGATGTTGGTCTGCCTCCAGCTATGTCTATGCTGAATCTGGCATTGGGCATTCCAAGCGTCCTTAAAACTGCTTCTATGCTCTTTTGAAGTGCCAAAGCCCCTTTCTTTCTTGCATCGCTGAGCTTTGTGCAGTAATTCTCATACAGCTTCTCTGCTTCATTTAGGGCCTTCTCACAAACATCCAGGTGGCTTTGGAAGTTCTCCGTCACATCCAGAGTCTGCCGGGCCTTCTCTGCGAAAGCAAGAACACTTTCAAGATCAGGTCCGTATTTTCTCTTGAGCTTCTGTAAAAGAGCAAGGCGGTCCTGCATGCTGTTTACAGCATCCTCTGAGTACTCTATGGACCTGAGATACTCTTTCAGGCCTTCACAGATGTCTTCTGTCTCAATCCTGGCACTTTCCAGCCTTGCCACATAATCTGAAAGGCTGCTGTCGCTTTTTGCAGCCTTGGAGACAGATGAAACGGCATCATAGATACCTGATCTGGCTTCTTTGAGCCTGTCGGTGCAGCTTGAGACGTTTTCAAAGATGGACTCAAACTGCCCAAGAACATGAAGGCGTTCTTTAAGATCCTCATCCTCGCCTGCTTTCACATGGGCGCTTTCTATCTCATCCAGAGCAAACTGAAGATAATCTGCCTGTCTTCGTCCCTCCTCAAGGCTCTGAAGAAGCTCTTCCTTTTGCTTCTGAAGACTCTGCATCTTTCTGTAGGCCTGCTCACAGGAAGAAAGAAGGCCCTGGTTCTGCGCATAGCTGTCAAGGATTCTTCTCTGTCTGTCCACTGAAAGGAGGCTCTGGTGCTCGCTTTGGCCGTGCATATCAATAAGGCTTTCTGCCAGCGTGCAGAGATCCTGTCTTGAGAACACCTGGTTCTGGACGTGAATCAGAGATCTTCCGCCGTTGGCCTTGACGGTACGCCTGATGTAAAGAGCTCCGTCTTCGGGCTCAACATCGCGCTCTTTAAGCCACGGAAGAATCTCATGGCCCTCTGGGACCGACAAGACCGCATTGACAACTATCTCTTCTGCGCCTGTTCTGACTGCCGTGGTATCCGCCTTCTCGCCCATAAGAAGACCCAGAGCCCCTAAAATGATGGATTTTCCAGATCCGGTTTCTCCTGTGATCACGTTGAAGCCGTCTGAAAAATCAACACTGAGGTTCTCAATCAATGCGAAATTGCGGATATCCAGATGCTCAAGCATTGAATCCTCCGGCCCATGAAAGCTTGTCCCTCAGGACCTCTATGAATCGTCTGCGTGAGTTTTCTACAAACAAAGCCCTGCTCTTTCCTTCGCTGACTACTATCTCATCGCCTTCTTTGACGGAGAACACCTCGTGCCCGTCACATGTCAGAGACACATCGGTGTTCTGTCTGGGCATGACAAGCTTAATCACAGAGCTCTTGTTGACCACAAGAGGTCTGACGCTCATTGCGAAAGGACAGATCGGGTTTATGATAATCGCCTCAAGAGAGGCATCCAGAATGGGCCCACCGGCTGCAAGGCTGTAGGCCGTAGATCCCGTGGGAGTTGCGATGATAATTCCGTCTCCTCTTAGCTTGGCACCAAGAACATCGTTCACGTAAAGATCAACCTTTGCCATCTTGGCGTGGGATATTGCGGAAACGGTGACATCGTTTAATGACGATGAGCTGAAGACAACCTTGCCCTTTCTATAGACGCTTACATCCAGCATCATTCTTGAAAGGATCTTTGACTTTCCCTCAAGGTACTCGCCGAAAACACGTCTGACTTCATCCACAGATGTTTCTGCTATGTAGCCGAAAGTACCCATATTCACGGCAAGAATCGGAGTTTTTCTTCCTTTTAAAAGCTCAGCGCAGGTAAGGACTGTTCCGTCACCGCCCAATGAAATGACAAGATCACACTTCGGGACCTTCAGAGCCAGATCATCAAGCGAGGCCGAAAGCATGATAATGCTGCTTTCAATGCCCATCTCCGACAGAAAACCGGTTATCTGGGAACTCACAGTTCCGACATTGTGCTTGGTGGAATTAGCGAGAATGACAACTTTTTTGATTTTTCTTTCCGGCATCCTGACCTCCGCGCTTTCTTCTTTACGGAAGATGGGAAATCACTTTTGATATCCCGTCTATCTCACTTTCTTTGAGAAACGCATAGAGAGGAAACTCCACCGTTCTGTAATAATAAGATGCCGCAACAGGAGCCAGATCGAACGGGTCTGCCTCTATGTCCTTGAAAAGACAATCGGAAAACGCCATACGAACCGGAACTTCCTTTTTTGAAGCAAATTTAACAGTCTCATCAGGTCTTGAATCAAGTAACACAGCAAAAGCCGATGCATTAGAGGAAAAATCCAGAAGACTCAGACCGAACTGCTTATGGCGTGTCTTTGCAAGACTCTGCTGGTAGGCAGAAAGAATCTTAGCTCTCTGCTGACAGCTTTCTTCTAAGTTAGTCAGCTGGACCATACCCAAGGCAGCGTTCATATCCGGCATTGTAAGATACTTGGAAGGTCTTTTGCCTCTGATTGCATTGACAGTTTCCCCTCTTACGGCCAAAACTGCACCGCCACCGGCACTTACAACGCTGTCTTCTTCCATGGCACAGATGACAATCTGGCCGATTTTGCCTGCAAAGCACTCGTCCCCGACTTTGGATCCGATGCTCTGTGAGATGTCTTCTATGACCTTTACACCGCTATAATCACAGGTTTCAGGGAACGTTGTCTGCTCGTTGTATCTGACAGGAAGAGAACCAAATGGTTCATATAAAAGAAGAACCTCTGCCCCGCTTTGCGCCACAAGAGCATCGTCAGGACATCCTGTATGCTTATCTATGTCCACAAACACAGTCTCACATCCGATTCTATCCAAAACGGTCCTGTAGATTTCAGGAGAAAGCGGCGAGACTGCCACCTTTGTCCCCTTTCCCACACCGATGGCAGAAAGCGCATAGCTCAGACAATCAGGGTATGTTCTGAAGGCAATGCCCGATGTTGCCTGCACAGTCTCACAGAAGCTCTGCACAAAGGCTCTGGCCCTCTCTCCGGGACCTATTTTCTCGTTTACCATCGTCTGAAGGACACTGTCCATGTCCCTTCTTTTCAAAGTGGGTTTATAGAACTGAATCATCTCAGATAAATTTTAAACAAGAACTCTGTTTTAAGCAACTTCATTAAGCATACTTCAATAAATTGATTGAGAAACCTGCTTTCGGTGTTGTAAAATCAAAAGATAGGGGCTTCCCCCATTTAGGAGAAACAGAAAATGCTGAAACTCAACAAGAAGAGAACATTCCTCATCGGATTTGCTTTCTTCGGCATCCTTCTTTTGTGGCAGGTCTATGACTCATGGTGTCCGACCCTGCTTACGGAAATCATCAAGACAAGACTCGGAACAGCTGATGAGCTTGAAGTCCAGTGGCTTGTCGGAATCATCATGGCATGTGACAACCTCGCAGCTTTGATTCTTCTTCCGATATTCGGAAGCCTTTCAGATAAGACACATACAAAAATCGGAAAGAGAATGCCTTACATCCTGGTCGGAACCTTTATTTCTGCCATAGCATTCCCGTTCATTCCGCTTTTCTTCCACATGAATAAAATCGGTGCAATGATTGCAATGATGGCCATAGTGCTTCTGTTCATGATGATGTACAGAAACCCTGCAGTCGCACTGATGCCTGATATCACACCTAAGCCGCTCAGAGCAAAGGCCAACGGAATCATCAACATCATGGGCTATTTCGGCGGAGCTTTTGCCACAGTGCTTGGTATGGTCTTTGTCCTGTCCAAGTACCTGACTGGAAACCGCAGCCTCATGACAATCGAGATGCCGTTTGTAATCGCATCCGTTCTGATGGTCATCTCCGCTCTGGTACTGTTTTTCACCATCAAAGAAAACAAGATTGAGGAGGAAATCAAAGACGACCTTGCTGAAGGCGAGCGCATGGCAGCCATCGAAGACCCTGTTGACGACGACAAACCCATGTCAAAGGCCAACAGAATCATGCTCTTTGCCATCCTTGGTGCCGAGTTCCTCTGGTTCATGTCAGATAATGCTCTGGGAACATACCTTAACAACTATGTCTTCTATGCAATGGGAGCTGCAACAAGCAACACCTCAATGATGGTCATAGCAGGAGGTCTTGCATCGGTTATCGGATTCGGAACAGCAGGCTTTATCGCAGATAAGGTCGGCAGAAAGTGGACAATCTCCGCAGGTCTTGCCCTTACCTTCCTGGGTCTTGTTCTGATGTGCTTCATCAAACAGAGCGCCACAGTCCTTGACACTGGCCTTAGAGCATTCCCAAAACTCCTTCTGGTTGTCTGGATCATCAAAGGCTACGGAATGGCTCTTGTTCACAACTGTTCCTTCCCGATGGTCGTCGAGCTCTGCTCATCCAAGAAAATCGGTAAGTTCACAGGTTACTACTATGCTTCCAGCATGGCAGCACAGACAGTCACTCCTGTTCTTCTTGGTCTGATTCTCAGAGCAAGCGGTGCATGGAGCGTCCTGCCCAAGTATGCTACAGTCCTCACATTGGCCAGCTGCTTCGTCTTCACACTCTGTGTCAAGAACATCAAAGCAAAGAAAATCTCCAACGCCAAAGGCCTTGAGGCTCTTGGAGCTGACGACTGATACAGTCCTTACAAAACAATTAAAGCCTGCGAAAACTGTTCGCAGGCTATTTTTTTGCTGTTTGTGACACAATAGTCAGTCCAAACGACAATTTTTTTCATTCTGTACTGACAAAATCAGTCCAAACGACACTTTTTTTCATTCTGTACTGACAAAGGCAGTCTAGACCTCATTATTTTTCTTTCAAGACTGCCCCAAATTTAAGATATCAAGATAAAAAAGACCTGGCGGCTACCTACTCTCCCGCATCGCTGCAGTACCATCGGCGTGAGAGCGCTTGACTTCCGTGTTCGGGATGGG
>JAGBRG010000053.1 GCA_017632495.1 Spirochaetales bacterium | reverse complement strand
TTAAGTGATATCTCTGAGCTTTCAGACCTTCTTTCTCATGCTGCAATGCGCCTTGTGTATATCATCTCACGACATAACGGGCATGGAACGGACACACGGGAGGACAGGACGGAAAAAATCAGAAAGCTGATGAAGGAGAGTTCTTTTGATTTTTCTGAGTCATCGCTGTCTTTGGATTTTGACCAGCCTCTGAAATCACTGGAGGAGGCAAAGGCCTTTATTGACTTCACATATCTTGGAAAGAACTCACAGTCCTATCTTGGTTTCGTAGAGAAGACAGATAATTCCACTTACCCTTTTGTCTTCAGAAACAGAAAAGAACTGTCGGTTTTCGTTTTGAATAAAAGGAGAAAAAAATGAAAAAAACGATTGTTGTTCTTTTGTTTGCACTCATTTCAATCGGTCTTGTCTTCTCACAGGCCGTAAATGAGACAACTTCTGATGTAAAGACTCAGACCTTCACAGATGATCTCGGAAGACAGGTAGTCCTTCCTGAGACCATAACAAAGATTGCCCCGTCCGGCTCCAATGCCCAGGTGATCGTTTTCCAGGTTGCACCTGAAAATCTTGCGGGCCTGTCAAGCAAGCTCAGCGACATGGAAAAGGAAATCTATCCGAAATACACACACGATCTTCCTGTATTTGGAACACTTTACGGCAAGAAGGCAAATCTCAACAAAGAGGCCCTGATTCTTGCAAATCCCCAGATGATAATCGATGTAGGGGATATTAAGGGATCCAGGGAGGAGATGGCAAAAGAGCTTGACCAGGTCAGCCAGGACATAGGAGTTCCTGTAATCTTCCTTGAAGCCAACATGGATAACTATGACAAGGTATTCAGGACGCTGGGAAAGCTTTTAAAGCAGGAGGAGAGAGCGGAAAAGCTTGCACGCTACTACGAGGATGTGGTTTCTGAGATTGAAAAGTATAAAACAGACAAAAAGCCCAGAGTATATATCACATCATCCAACGACGGCCTGAACGCCATCATAGCCGGAAAGAGCCATGCCCAGTGTGCGGAGAAGGCAGGAGCGGAAGTTGTAGTCACATCAAAGCTTGCCCAGGCCAACGGAAACATCTCGCTTGAGACACTCTACCAGCTGGATCCGGATTACATCTTCGCCTACACGGAGGAAGGCTATAAGACAATCACCACTCAGAAGGATTGGTCCACTTTGAGCGCAGTGCAGAACAACAGGGTCTATCTAGTTCCGTCGATTCCGCACTGCTTCATCGACAATCCTGTCTGCTCAAACAGAATCATCGGTCTGTACTATCTTGCATCGATTTTCTATCCCCAGGCGGGAATCGATATCGATGAAAAGACCAAAACTTTCTACAGCCTGTTCTACGGTAAAGATCTCACTGATGACCAAGTCCGTGGAGTCCTTCACATGAACTGATAATCACTGTACTTATTCCTTTCAATAATGTAGATTATAGAAGTCTATGAAGAGGAAAGTACTTGATTATCTGGATGTAATATTCGGTTCTCTCGTGTGCTCCGCAGGCATCGCTTTATTTGTGACACCTGCAAAGATCGCATCAGGTGGTGTCAGCGGTATTGCCACGATGCTCTACCATGTCTTGGGCTGGGATCCGGGTTATGTCATCTTCGCGCTTTCTCTTCCGCTGTTTCTCATCGGAATGAAGATATTCGGAAAGAAGTACGGACTCAAATCTCTTTTGGGAACTGTTCTTCTTTCGGCCTTCACATCTGTATTTATGAAGGTTCCAGGTTCCCAAAGTATTCTTGATTACTCTCAGAGCATCAATGTTCTTCTGGGTGCCGTCTTCGGCGGTGTTGCCATGGGAATGGGAATAGGCTTTGTCATGAGAGGCGGCGCCAACACCGGCGGAACCGACATTCTTGCCCAGATTGTGAACAAGTACACTCCGCTTTCTTTGGGCACTGCTCTTACGATAACCGATGCGGTTATCATCTTTGCCTCGGCCTTTGTATTCGGATTAGAAAGAGCCCTGTATGCCATAATCACCGTCTACATCACAGGAATCACCATAGATAAGGTTGTGTTCTTCGGCACCAACAAGGCCAAGGTAGTCATGATTATCACAAGTAAGCCCGACGAGCTTGCTTCCTACATCATGAAAAACCTTGACCACAGCGCCACACTTTTAGACGGAAAGGGTATGTACACCGGAGCCGACAAGCCTGTTCTCATGGCCGTTGTATCCAACAATGAGCTTGGCGGACTTACGGCCAAGGTCAGGGAGGTTGACGAGAGGGCCTTCATGATAGTTCAGAATGCGAACCAGGTTCTGGGAGAGGGCTTTACTCCTATTGCCAAGGCAATCATATAGGAAAAGGGGACGACGATGGATTATAGAATCGAGCACGATTCAATGGGAACGGTAAAGGTTCCAAGCGATAAGCTCTGGGGCGCACAGACTCAGAGAAGTCATCAGAACTTCGAAATAGGAGTCGGTATTGAGACAATGCCCTCTGAGATAATCCGTGCCTTCGGAATTCTGAAAAAGGCCGCAGCCCGTGCAAACAGAACCCTTTTGCCCGAGAAGATGACGCAGGAAAAACTATCCGCCATTTCACAGGCCTGTGATGAAGTCATATCCCTGAGTCTTTTGGAACATTTCCCTCTTGTCGTCTGGCAGACCGGAAGCGGAACCCAGAGCAACATGAACGCCAACGAGGTCATCGCCAACCGCGCAAACCAGATTGCAAAAAAGACCCTTCTTCATCCGAATGACGATGTAAACATGAGCCAGTCATCCAACGACACATTCCCCACGGCCATGAATATCGCAGCTGTCACAATTATCCAGGACAGCCTGATTCCCGCTCTTCAGGGCCTTATCAAGACCTTCAAGCATCTCGAGGTCCAGAACGAGGGCCTTGTAAAAAGCGGAAGAACCCATCTTCAGGATGCAACTCCCATAGCTTTCAGCCAGGAGATTTCAGGCTGGAGGTCCAGCCTTGAGCGCGATGTGGAGCTTCTTCAGAGCGCAGTCAGACCTCTTTGCGAGCTTGCTCTGGGCGGAACTGCCGTGGGAACAGGGCTGAATGCACCTGAAGGCTTTGCCGATGCCGTTGCAAAGGAGATTTCCAAGCTCACGGGAAAGACCTTCATCTCTGCTTCCAACAAATTCCATGCCCTTACCTCAAAAGACGAGCTTGTCTTTGCACACGGAGCCATCAAGGCTCTTGCCTGCGACATGATGAAGATTGCAAACGATGTGCGCTGGCTTGCAAGCGGTCCAAGACTCGGACTTGGGGAGATAACGATTCCGGAAAACGAGCCGGGGTCCTCCATCATGCCGGGCAAGGTGAATCCCACTCAGTGTGAGGCCGTGACAATGGTAGCAGTCCAGGTCATGGGAAATGATACTGCAGTGTCCATGGCGGCAAGCCAGGGCAACTTTGAGCTTAATGTCTTTATGCCTGTTTTGATTTACAACTTCCTTCAGTCAGCTCGCCTGTTAAGCCAGGCCATTGTAAGCTTTGACAGAAACTGTGCATGTGGAATCAAGGCCAATAGGGAGAAGATGGAAAGCAATCTTCATAACTCGCTAATGCTTGTCACAGCCTTAAATCCGTATATCGGATATGAGAATGCCGCAAAGGTTGCCAAGAAAGCCTATGCAGAGGGCATATCACTGAAAGAGGCCTGCGTAGCGCTTGGCCTTCTTTCATCTGAAGAGTTTGACAAGGTCTTTCATCCCGAGCAGATGATCTGAATTGAAAAAGGTTATCTCTGCTTTTTGATGTGGGGCAGATTCCACTTATAGTGCATGGCAAGGGCTCTTATCAAGACAACAAGAACCAGGCCCGTGGAGACTGCCGCAATTTCTGAGAATTGCCAAATAACTGCTGTTGAGATTGCACCGGCAATAGAAGCCATGGCATAGACGTGCTTTCTGAAAATGGCCGGAACCTCGTTTGCAAGAAGATCCCTTAAGATTCCGCCTCCGACTCCGGTCATGACACCCAGGAATGAACAGAGAAAGATTCCTCCATCTGTCATTGTCTCTCCGACTATTACGCCGTTGATGGTAAAGGAGGCAAGACCGACTGTGTCAAACAGGAAAAGGTATTTTTCAAAGATGTGGTTCACAAGTGGTTTGGACTTTCCGTTTACATGGAAATACAGGAAAAAGAACACCACATTTGCGACAATCAGGGCGATGAAAACATAAAGCGGGTCCTGGAACATTACAGGAGGTGTTCTTCCTATGATGATGTCTCTGGTCGCACCTCCGCCGACTGCGGTGATCACTCCCAGAATACAGACACCAAGGTAGTCCATCTTCTTTCTGACGGCCACAAGGGCTCCTGAAATTGTAAATGAGACGACACCTATGATATCAAGGACCAAACGTAAACCGAAATCCATCTTTTATAGTCTATTCCAAAACCATGGCTTTGTCTAATCTCAGAAGCACAGCACTCGGTCCTGTCTTACAGCAAGATCCACAGTTTCAGATTTCACTTCCGATGAAGCATAGCAACACAGTTCGCTTCCTTTATAAGACAGCCTTACAAAGAAACCGGATGTGATGTATTCCGATGAAAGAACCGCGGCATCCTTGAGGATGATGTAATTCTCGCCGGGATTTGTTTTGTTGATTTTAATGTCCTCTGGCCTGATAAATGCCAGCTTTTCTGAGGTATCTTCTGTAAGTAAGGACATTGGTATGACGGAACCTTCACCGGAAAAACGTGCGGAAAACAGGTTGGGAGGATTAAGGTAGACATCCTGAGGCTTTCCTATGGCCTCGACTTTTCCTTTGTTCAAAATCATGACTCTGTCGCTTATGGCAAAGGCTTCCTCTCTGTCGTGAGTAACATATATCATCGGAATCTTTGTCTCGTCATGAATCTGTCTGATTACAGTTCTCAGGCGCTTTCTAAGAGGTGCATCCAAAGCAGAAAGAGGTTCATCCAGAAGAAGAATCTGAGGCTGTGCAGCAATGGCTCTTGCAAGGGCGATGCGCTGGGCCTCTCCGCCGCTTAGATTATGAACTGATCTTTTCTCAAAACCCGAAAGTCCAACAAGGTCCAAAAGCTCTGCAGTGCGACGATCTTTATCTTCTTTTGAAATGTTTTTCATTCCATAGCAGATGTTCTGAGCTACATCCATTGTGGGAAAAAGAGAGAAATCCTGAAAGACCATTCCGATTCTGCGCTTTTGAATTGGAAGGTCGGTTATGTCGCTTCCGTTGAGAATGATTCTGCCCTCATCAGGGCTGTCAACTCCGCAAAGAAGGGATAAAAGCGTTGATTTTCCGCTTCCAGAGGGCCCAATTATGCACAAAAGCTCATTTTCTCCCATATCAAATGAGAGATCCAAGGTGAACTTTCCCGGGAAGATACGCTTTAAGCCATTACATTCAAGATAAGCCACTTTCATCTCCTTTTGATTCGCCAATGGCAAAGACGGTCACGGCTACGGCCATGAGGATTACGGCCAGGGCTGAGGCTCCCTGATAGTTGTATTGGTTGATCATCTTGTAAATCAGAACAGGTATTGTTGTGACCCTTCCTTCTCCTAGGGTCAGCGTAGCATTCACCTCGCCAAGAGAAAGGGCGAATGAGAATGCCAGAGCTCTTCTTCTGTAGGGCTTAAGAAGAGGGTATTCAATCTTACGGTAGATCTCCCGATCTTTTGCTCCCATGGTCTTTGCAGCAAGACTCAGCCTCTGAGGTATCTTTCTGGCACCGGGAAGAATTGTCCTGATTGCAAAGGGCATCAC